>JBFIDS010000298.1:0-4989 GCA_041603715.1 Paraconexibacter sp.
GCGCGAGCGAGGCGCGACCACGCGCGGTGGACCAGCGGGAGGCGATGGGCGTGGTCATCCGCCCCATCCTCGCCGACGGCGGCCGCGGTCATCCGTCCGGCGGCCCGACGGTCGTCGCCCACGCCACGGGCGCGCGGTCGCCGCCCCGCGCCGAGCCTCGCCGATCACGTCGGTGCGCCGCGTTCGGTTGGCGCCTCCGGCGCCGGGTAGTCGCCGGGGATGCCTCGCGCGCGGACCAGGTCCACACGCCGGCTCGAGGGGAAGCGCATCCTTCTCACCGGGGCGAGCTCCGGGGTGGGGCTCGCCGCCGTCGAGCGCTTCGCCCGGGAGGGGGCCCGCCTCGCCCTCCTCGCCCGTCGCGTCGACGAGCTGCGCGAGCACGTCGACCGCCAGGGGATCGACGCGGTCGTCCTCACCGCCGACCTCGGCGACCGCGTAGAGACGCAGGCGGCGGTCGCCGACGCCGTGGACCGGCTCGGGGGGCTCGACGTCGTCGTGTCGAACGCGGGCGTCGCCGTGTTCGGGCACTTCCAGGAGGTCCACCCCGACGACTTCGATCGCACGGTGGCGGTGACGTTCACCGGCGCCGTCGACGTCATCCGCGCGGCACTGCCCCACCTGCGGGCCTCGCACGGGACGATCGTCGCGACCGGCTCGCTCATGACCCGGGCGCCGCTTCCGACGTGGTCGAGCTACACCGCCGCCAAGCACGCCCTGCGCGGCTTCCTCAACACGCTCGCCATCGAGGAGCGCGAGCAGCGCAGCGGCGTGCGGATCGCGATGGTCCACCCGGGCCCGATCGACACGCCGCTCTTCGCCCAGGCGACGAGCACGACCGGGCACAAGCCGCGTGTGCCGCCGGACGCCTACCGGGCCGACGTCGTCGCGCAGGCGCTCGTCGAGAACGCCGTGCGCCCGCGGCGTGAGACCGTCCTCGGCGGCGAGACGCTCGCTCTCGACCTGCTTTCGAGCCACGTCCGCCCCGTCGCCGACGCGATCCTCCTCATGATCGACCGCTGGTACCGCAGCGGCGACGAGGAGTCGCCCGATCCGGGCTCGTTGTGGAGCACCGAGGATCGCCCGCCGGCCGTCAGCGGGCGCATCCCGTCCCGCGACAGCCTTCTCGCACCGCTGCAGCTCGGCCGGCGGATGCTCCCGGCCGCGGTGACGCCGCTGCATCTCGCGCGCAACCTCACGATGGCCTTGGCGCGCGGCGTCCAGCTCCGCGGTGTGCTCGCGCGTCCGCGGCCGGAGCGCCCCGCGCCCTCACGAAGCATGCGCGACGCACCGCGCGACCCGGCCGACGACCCCGTGAAGGTCCCGACCTGAACCGCGGCCGCCGACGGACGACGGGGTGTGTCCGCTCGTGCCCGCAGCGCGGACACCAGGGACCACACGCCCCGTTCAGAACCGCAGGACCGCACCCACCCCGCCGAGCGGTCCGAGATCGTCGTGGCGGCGCACGACGAGGGTCTCGGCGGCCTGGAGCGTCGCGCGCTCGACCGCGGCGGCGACGAGGTCGGCCACCGTGACGAGCGCGGTGCCGTCGGCGGGACACGTGCCGTCCCCGGTGGTGAGATAGCCGCACTGCGGGCACCTCGCGCCGCTCGCCCGGACGTGCTCGCCGACGAGGAGGATCTCGACCCGCTGCTCGTTGAGCGCCCGCAGGGTGTCGTCGACGCCGGCGGCACCGCGCCCGCCCCGGGCCACCCCCTCCCGCAGCCGGTCGAGGGCCGCACGCTCACGCCGTGTCGCGAGCTCCTCTGCGCAGCTCGCAGCCGCCTCCCGGACCGCCTCGACGGTCGCGTTCTCGACGTCGATGCTGAGACGACCCGCGAGCCGCTCGGAGAGATACGGGTGGAGCCGGGCCTCGAAGGCGGGGGCGAGCTCCTCGGTCGCGCCGACGAGGATGCAGTCGAGCGGCGCGCGGTCGTGGAGCGCGAACAGCTCGTCGGCGACGTGCACGAGGTGGGCCTGCACCTCGTTCTCGATCCCGCGCTCGAAGCGCGCCTGGGACCAGCCGCCCTGGTCGTGCTGACCGTGCACCCCGTCCTCGACCCACGCGACCTCCTCGAGATCCCGCAGGCTCCCGGTGAGGATGCGCGCGACCCGGCGGTTGACGAGGACGACCGCCCACCGGTCGGCGACGCCGATCGCGGCGAGCGGCTCGAGATGGGGCACCGGCGCGACCACCGCCTGCGAGTCGACGGACTCCGGGAGGCGGACGACCTCGAGGAGCCCGGCGGGGGAGCAGCAGTAGACGGCGATCGCGCGGGCGCCGCCGGGGTCGGCGACGGCGGCCTCGAGCGCCCTGTGCGCCTTCTCCACGTCGTCGCGCAGCGCGGTCTGCGCGTCGTGGGTCAGGTCGCCGGCCTCCTCGGCGCGGTGTCCGGCCTCGTTCGCGAGGGAGTGGACCGCGGTCGCTCGAGCGGGCGGCGTGGCGAACTCCGCCGGGTCGAGGTCGAGGAACAGGGAGACGACCATGGCTCCTTCGGCCTGCACCTCCGCGAGACGGCGCAGTCGGGTCGGCGTGATCTCGTCGGTCGGCATGTCTCGCGCGTACCCGCGGTCGGCCCACGCGGAACGTCCCCTGCGGCCCCCTTCACCGTAGTTCTCCGCAGCCCACGGGGTGGTGCACCCTCACGACGGCGGGCTTCCACGGGCCTACCGTCGCCCTACGTGACCGACATGCCCTTCATGTCCTCCTCCCTCCGGCCCGCGCGGAGCCCGCGGTGAAGAAACCACCGGGACCGCGCGACCACCGCCCGTGGCGTGTCGAGGGCTCGCGTGAGCGCCCGCCGGACACGCCGCCGCCGTCGCGGATGCCCGTGGGCGGCCGGTTCGCGCTCATCGTGCTCGCGATGCTCGCGCTCAACTGGGTCCTCGCGAGCCAGATCCCCAGCGACCCCGAGCGCGTCACGGTCCCCTACAGCTATTTCCGCGAGCAGGCCCTCGAGGACAACATCGCCGAGGTCAGCTCGGAGAACGACACGATCGAGGGGACCTTCCGTCGCGATGTGCAGTACCCCAACCCCGAGGAGGGACGGTCGACCGACCGCTTCGAGACCGAGCGGCCCGCGTTCGCCGACGACGAGATCCTCGGTCTCCTCCTCAGCAAGAACGTGAAGATCTCCGCCCGGGCGCCGGGCGGGCGCTCCGCCCTCGCGACGATCCTCCTCAGCTTCGGGCCCACGCTGCTTCTCGTCGGGCTCTTCGTCCTCCTCATGCGCCGCGCGCAGGGCATGGCCGGCGCGCAGGGCGGGATGCTCGGGAGCCTCGGGAAGTCTCGGGCTCGTCGCTACGACGCGTCGGCGACCCGCACGACGTTCGCCGACGTCGCCGGCATCGACGAGGTCACCGATGAGCTCGCGGAGGTCGTGAGCTTCCTGCGGGAGCCCGAGCGGTTCCGCCGGCTCGGCGGGATGATGCCGCGCGGCGTGCTCCTCACGGGCCTGCCCGGGACCGGCAAGACGCTGCTCGCCCGCGCGCTCGCCGGCGAGGCCGAGGTCCCGTTCTACTCGCTCTCCGCGTCGGAGTTCGTGGAGATGATCGTGGGGGTCGGGGCGAGCCGCGTTCGCGACCTCTTCCAGCACGCCAAGGACGATGCGCCGTCGATCATCTTCATCGACGAGCTCGACGCGATCGGCCGCGTTCGGGGAGCGGGCAACCTCGGGGGCGGCAGCGACGAGCGTGAGCAGACGCTCAACCAGATCCTCACCGAGATGGACGGCTTCGACGGCTCCGAGGGCGTCATCGTGCTCGCCGCGACGAACCGGCCGGAGATCCTCGATCCCGCGCTGCTGCGGGCGGGGCGCTTCGACCGCCGCATCGTCGTCAACCCACCCGACCAGGAGGGACGCAAGAAGATCCTCGACGTGCACACCCGCTCGGTGCCGCTCGCCGACGACGTCGACCTCGGCTCGATCGCGTCGAGCACCCCCGGGATGGTCGGTGCCGACCTGCGCACACTCGTCAACGAGGCGGCGCTCGCCGCGGCGAAGCGCGCCGCTGACGCCGTCGCCCCGGAGGACTTCACGGGCGCCCTCGAGAAGACGCTCCTCGGCACGGCGCGCCGCATCGTCCTCTCCGCCGAGGAGCGCCGCCTCACGGCCTACCACGAGTCGGGGCACGCGCTCCTCGGGATGCTCGAGCCCGGCGCCGACCCGGTGCGCAAGGTGTCGATCATCCCGCGGGGGACGTCGCTCGGCGTGACGTTCCAGAGCCCGGACGCCGACCGCTACGGCTACGGCGCGGCCTACCTGCGCGGCCGGATCGCCGGGGCCCTCGGCGGGCGCGCGGCGGAGGAGCTCGTCTTCGGCGACGTGACGAGCGGGGCCGAGTCCGATCTCGAGCAGGCGACCGCGCTCGCCCGTCAGATGGTCGGTCGCTGGGGCATGTCCGAGAAGCTCGGCCTCGTCTCCGTCCTCCCCGGCCCCGGCCAGGAGACGGTGCTCCTCCCCGGAGCACCGGGCGCCGCCTCCGAGCACACGCGCGAGCTCGTCGACGAGGAGGTCCGGCACATCATCGACGAGTGCTACGAGCACGCGCTCGACATCCTGCGTGGGCACCGCCCGCTGCTCGACGACCTCGCCGCCGCCCTGCTCGAGAGCGAGACGCTCGACGAGGCCGACGCCTACCGCGCCGCGGGACTGCCGGCGCGTGGCAGGACGCTCGCCACCTCATGACCCGCTCGCCGGGCGGGACCATGGTGGCTGGGTTGCGCCCAGCGCAACCGAGACCCCACGCTCCCCGTCCGCTGCTCAGCCGCAGGTGCGGTAGCGGCGCACGAGCGTCACCGCGCGCCCCTTCGCGTCCCGGCCCCGCACGCGGACGGTCACCGTGCCCTTGCGGCGACCACGCAGATCGACGGTCCCCCTCAGCCGGCGGTCGTCGAGCCGGCGGAGCTTCAGCGGCCGGCCGTTCAGGGACGCCCGCACGCCCGGGCGCAGGACCCGGAAGGTGACGGTGAAGCGACGGCGCGACCGGCAC
>JBFIDS010000299.1:0-4985 GCA_041603715.1 Paraconexibacter sp.
GCGTCGACGGGCGCGGGAGCACCCGTGAGCGGGTCGCTGCCCGTCGCGGTCTTGGGGAACGCCATCACGTCGCGGATCGACTCGCGGCCCGCGCAGATCGCGACGATGCGGTCGATCCCCATCGCCATCCCTCCGTGCGGGGGCGCGCCGTAGCGCAGGGCGTCGAGGAGGAACCCGAACCGCGCCTGAGCCTCCTCCTCGTCCAGGCCGAGGTGCGCGAAGACGCGCGACTGGACCTCCGGGGTGTGGATGCGGATCGAGCCACCGCCGATCTCGGTCCCGTCGAGTACGAGGTCGTAGGCCCGGGAGCGCAGCGACGCCGGATCGTCGAGGTCCCCTTCCGGCGCCGTGAACGGATGGTGGAGCGCGTCGAAGCGACCGGTCTCCTCGTCCTGGCCGAACATCGGGAAGTCGACGATCCAGAGCAGGTCGTGGGTCCCCGGCTCGACGAGCCCGAACCGCGCGGCGAGCTCGAGGCGCAGGGCGCCCAACGCGGCGGCGGCGACCGACTCCTTGTCGGCGACGAAGAGCAGGAGATCCCCGTCCGAGGCCGACAGTGCGGCGTTCACCGCGTCGATCTGCTCGCGGGCGAAGAACTTGGCGAGGTTGCCCACCCAGCCGGCCTCACCGCCGACGTAGATCGGCGCGGCCGCGAAGGCGCCGTGGCGCTTGACGACGTCGTTGAGCCCGTCGAGCTCGCTGCGCGACATCTCGCGCGCGCCGGCGTTGAACGCGCGCACGACGCCCCCCGACGACAGGACGTTCTCGAAGACCTTGAACGACGACCCGCGGACGTGCTCGCCCACGTCGTGGATCTCGAGGCCGAAGCGCGTGTCGGGACGGTCGATCCCGTAGCGCAGGACCGCCTCGTCGTAGCCCATGCGCCGCCACGGCGCGGGCGGGACGTCGAGGCCCGCGACCGTGAACACCGCGCTCATCACGCGCTCCATGACGCCCATCACGTCGTCCTCGTCGACGAAGCTCATCTCGAGGTCGAGCTGCGTGAACTCGGGCTGGCGGTCGGCGCGGAGGTCCTCGTCGCGGAAGCAGCGCGCGATCTGGAAGTAGCGCTCGTAGCCGCTCATCATCAGGAGCTGCTTGAACAGCTGCGGGGACTGTGGGAGCGCGTACCAGTTGCCCGGCTGCATGCGGGCCGGGACGAGGAAGTCGCGCGCGCCCTCGGGCGTGGCGCGCGTGAGGATCGGCGTCTCCATCTCGAGGAAGTCCTCGCCGTAGAGCGTGTCGCGCATCGTGCGGATCACCTCGTGACGCAGGACCATCGCGTCGCGCATGCCCTCGCGCCGCAGGTCCACGACGCGGTGGCGCAGCCGGGTGTTCTCGTCGACCGGGCTGTCCTCGTCGACGGGGAAGGGCGGCGTCTCGGCCTCCGCGAGCACGTCCATCGACGTGACCGCGATCTCGATCTCACCGGTCGGCATCTTCGGGTTGACGTTGCCGTCCTCGCGACCGACGACCTCCCCGTACGCGCTGACGACGTGCTCGCTGCGCAGCCGCTCGGCCGCGGCGAACGCCTCGCCGCTCGTGTCCGGATGGAAGACGAGCTGGACGAGCCCGGTGCGGTCGCGCAGGTCGATGAAGATGAGGCCGCCGTGGTCGCGCCGGCGGTGGACCCACCCGCTCACCCGCAGCTCGCGGCCGGCGTCCTCGCCGCGCACCATCCCACACCACGTGTCGCGGTACGCGTTGGCGGCGGGGGGCTGTGGCGCGCGCGTGTCCCCGCGCCGGGGGGCCGGGACGCTCATACGAGGGGCCCGCGTCCCCGCAGGACGTCGTGGACGACCCCGTCGACACCGCCGGAGACGACGCGCTGCTCGCCGCTCTCCACATCCTTGAGTTCCAGCTTACCGGGGCGCACGACCGCAACGTATCGCGCACGCGTCCGCGCAGCCTGCTTGAGCTGACCCTTCAGCGACCGGCCCGCGAGCTCCACCTGGGCTCGGAGGCCCGCGGACCGGGCCCGCGTGAGCAGCTCGAAGGCGGTGACGCGCGCCGCGCGCGCGACGTCGGCGGACACGTCCGCGCCGGGGTCGAGCGCGACGTAGAGGTCGAGCGGCGCGTGCGGCTCGGGTCGCGGCGCCGCGGCGAGCAGGACGCGCTCGACGCCCGCCGCCCAGCCGATCCCCGGCGTCGCGGGCCCGCCGAGCTGCGCGACGAGGCCGTCGTAGCGCCCGCCGCCCCCGACGGCGCTCTGGGCGCCGAGCGCCCCGCTGGTGAACTCGAACACGGTCCGCGCGTAGTAGTCGAGGCCGCGGACGAGCGTAGGGTCGATGTCGTAGGGGATGCCGGCCGCCTCGAGCATCGCGCGGACCTCGGCGAAGTGCTCGGCGTCCGAGGGGTCGAGCTCGTCCATGAGCAGCGGCGCGCTCGCCATGACCTCACGCGTCCCCGGGTGGTCGGAGTCGAACGCCCGCAGCGGGTTGAGGTCGATGCGCCCGCGCACGTCGTCGCTGAGACGGTCCGCGTGCGTGCGCAGGTGCGCCTGCAGCTTCTCGCGGTAGACCGCGCGGGTCTCCGGGGTGCCGAGCGACCCGAGGCGCAGATGCAGGTCGCGCACCCCGAGCTCGGCGAGGATCGCGTACAGCAGCGCGATCGACTCGGCGTCCACCGCGGGCTCGTCGCTGCCGAGCGCCTCGGCCCCGACCTGCCAGAACTGGCGGTAGCGGCCGGCCTGCGCGCGCTCGAAGCGGTAGAAGCTCGACAGGTACCAGAGCTTCACGGGCTGCGCGAGCTTGTGCATCCCGTGCTCGACGTAGGCGCGACAGACGGGCGCGGTGCCCTCGGGGCGCAACGTGAGCGAGCGTCCACCCGCGTCCTCGAACGTGTACATCTCCTTCTGGACGATGTCGGTCGACGTCCCGACTCCGCGCGCGAACAGCTCCGTCGCCTCGAACGTGGGGGTCTCGATGCGCTCGTACCCCGCACCCCCGAGGACCGCGCGCGCGACCTTCTCGAGCGCGAAGCGCGGCACGGACTGCTCCGGCAGCACGTCCTGCGTGCCGCGCGGCGCCTGCAGCCGCTCGGCCATCAGAGTCCCTGCAGGAAGGGGTTCGTCGCCCGCTCGGCGCCGAGCGTCGTGCAGCCCATGTGGCCCGGGTGGACGCGCGTCTCGTCCGGGTAGCGGTCCATGAGCCCCTTGATCGAGGCGGCGAGGACCGACCAGTCGCCACCGGGAAGGTCGGTGCGGCCGACCGACCCCTGGAAGAGCACGTCGCCGCTGAACATGAGCCCGCCCTCGGTCTCCACATAGGTGACGTGGCCCGGGCTGTGGCCGGGGGTGAACGTCACCTCGAGGGACATGCCCGCGAGCCTGAGGGTCTCGCCGCCCGCCACGAGCTCGTCGGCCTCGTAGCTCTCGAACGGGCCGAAGCCCGGCCACGGGACGTAGTCCATGACGTTCGCGAGGACCTCGCGCTCGAGCTCCGGGCAGTAGACGGGCGCGCCCGTCGCCTTCGCAACCGGCGCGACCGCACCGACGTGGTCGAAGTGGCAGTGCGTGAGGAGGATCGCCTTGACGTCGAGCCCGAGCTCGTCGATGACTCCGAGCAGCTTCGGCGCCTCATCCCCGGGATCGAAGAGGAGCGCCTCGGTCGCCCCCTCGCGCCGCAGGAGAAAGCAGTTCTCCTGCACCGCGCCGACCGTGAACATCCGGACCTCGAAGCTCATCGCCGCCCCCCCGCCTCGGCCTTCTTCTTCATCCGCCGCTTGTAGATCACCGAGTCCGTCGCGAACCCGAGCGGGATGTAGAGGAGGAACATGACGCCGGTGAGCGCGACCGCCGGGCCGATGTCCTGGCCGAACAGCAGGACGAGCAGGACGCCGAAGATGAGCGAGGCGAAGAGGGCCCGCGTCGTCGCCCCCGCCCACGTCGGGGGACGCTCGAACCGCGCGACGCGCTTCTGCTCGGGCGTGAGCTTCCGCTTCGGGCCGCCGGCGACGGCCGGCCCGCCGGGACGCCCCGTGCGCCCGCGGTTCTCGATCATGCCCGCGGCGTTGCCCCGGTGCTTGGTCTTGCGCTTGCGCTTGGTCTGGGCCATCTCCCTCACCACTTTACGGACGTGAGCGCGTCCTCGACGGTCCGCCGGCCCCGCAGCGGCACCTCGGGCGGGAAGCCGTCGAGCGCCGCGGCGGGCGCGAGGCCGACGAGCTCGGCGCCGCTCACGGGCGCGTGCCGGGCGACGGCCGCCACGACGTCGCGCAGGACGAGCGCACGATGATTCTCGACGTTCGTCGACACCTGGGCCACCGACCCCTGCGACGTGAGCTCGAGCCCGATCGCCCGCAGCCCCGGTCTCCCGTCCGGACCGCCCTCGCGGATCGCGGCGGCGATCGCGCGCGCGTCGTCGACGGTGCCGGGCGCGGCGAGCTCGACGTTGAACGCGACGAGCGGCGCGCGGGCGGCGAGCAGCGTCGTTCCCGCCGTGGGATGGGCGTCGTCGCGGGGACCGAAGTCCGGCACGACCTCCCCGGCCGCGATCCGGGCGGCGAGCGCCTCGGGGCCTCCCTTGCGCAGCTGCGCGCGCGTGCGCCCACCGCCGAGCGCTCCGTACAGGACGCTCGGCAGGCCGAGGTCGGCGAGCAGCGCGCCCGCGACGAGGGCCTCCGCGCAGGCCGCGCCCCGGCGCGCGTCGTCGAGGTGGACGACCGGCACGACGTCGAGGGCACCGACGTGGGGGTGCTTGCCGGTGCCGTGGGCGCACGGCCCCCGCACGTGGACGTGCTCGACGACGGTGCGCGCTCCCTCGGCGAGCGCGGGCGCGAGGTCGCCGGGCCGCCCGGCGAGCGTGAACACGCTGCGACCGTGGTCGAGGTCGAAGTGGACGTCGAGGAGGTGGACGCGTCCGGAGGCGGTGAACGCCTTGGCGACGGCGTCGAGCACCATCGGGTCGTGGCCCTCGGAGACGTTGGGGACCGCGAGGAGGACGTCCGGCGGTGCGCCCGGGGCGGCGGCGGGGCTCACGCGACGA
>JBFIDS010000300.1:0-4959 GCA_041603715.1 Paraconexibacter sp.
CACCGACGAGCACCCGCGGCCCGACGCCTCGCCGGAGTCGCTCGCGAAGCTGCGGCCCGTGCTCGGTCGCGACGACGCCGAGGCGACCGTGACGGCGGGCAACGCGAGCGGCCAGAACGACGGCGCTGCGGTGTGCATCGTCGCGGAGCGGTCCCGCGCGCTGGAGCTCGGCCTGCGTCCGGTCGGGCGCCTCGTCTCTTGGGGCGTCGCCGGGGTGGAGCCGTCACGGATGGGGATCGGCCCGGTCCCGGCGACGGAGCGCGCGCTCGGTCGCGCGGGCCTCACGCTCGCCGACATGGACCTCGTCGAGCTCAACGAGGCCTTCGCCGCGCAGGTGCTCGCGTGCACGCGGACGTGGGGCCTCGACGACGATGACGAGCGCCTCAACGTGAACGGGTCCGGGATCTCGCTCGGGCATCCCGTCGGGGCGACCGGGGTCCGCATCCTCACCACGCTGCTGCGGGAGATGGAGCGTCGCGGGGCCCGCTACGGCCTCGAGACGATGTGCATCGGCGGCGGGCAGGGGCTCGCCGCGGTGTTCGAGCGGGCCTGAGGCGCCGTTCGGGTGTGGTCGTGGCCCCTGCCGGGAACGAGGAGGCCATGGCCGACGAGAGCACGAGCACGACGATCAGCCTCACGACGGGCGGGATCACCCTGCTCGGCGTCCTCGTGAGCGTGGGCGCGACCGTGGGCTTCGGGATCTCCGGCGACTGGTGGGTCCGCGTGCTCGCCGGGCTCGGGACGACGGTCGTGCTCACCCTGGGCGTGAAGCTCGGTACGGCGTCGGGCCGCGGCCCGCTCGCTCGCGCGGCGAGGTGGGTGATCGGCTCCGACCGGGATCCCGCCGACGGGTCCTGACCCCCCCCCCCGGGGAGAGGCCGCAGGCGGCTGCGGAAACGTCCGGGGGCAGCTGCGGAGTTTCACCGCTTGACAACTGTAGAGTTGTGAAATACCTTGGTCGCACGATGACGACCATCACCCCCCACGACCTCGCAGATCTCCTCGCCGCAGGGGAGACCCCGCCCCTCGTCGACGTCCGCCCCTCCGAGGAGGTCGCCGCCTGGACCCTCTCGGGTGACGGCGTCGCCGTCGACGCCGTCACGACGAGCGAGATCACCGCCGATCCCGACGCCGCCCGCGGGTCCGTCCCCGACGGCGCGATCCTCGTCTGCAACCGCGGCATCGCGGCGACCACGGCCGCCGACGCGCTCCGCGGGGCCGGTGCCGACGTCCGCGTTCTCGACGGCGGGCTGCGCGGCTGGCTGAAGGTCCTGCGCCCGCACACGGTCCCGCTCGGCATCGACGGCGTCGAGGTCCTGCAGATCCAGCGCCCGGGCCGCGGCTGCCTGTCGTACATGGTGATCGCGGACGGGGAGGCCCTCGTCGTCGACCCCGCCCCCGAGGTCGACCCCTACCTCTCCCTCGCGGCCGAGCGGTCCGCGCGCATCACCACCGTCTTCGACACCCACCTCCACGCCGATCACCTCTCCGGCGCGCGCGCCCTCGCCGCGGCGGCCGGCGCCCGCCACGTGGTCCCCGAAGGGACGGTCGCGCGCGGCGTCGACTTCACGCCGACCGCGACGGTGCGCGACGGCGACGTCCTCCCCGTCGGTCCCGAGCGGGTCGAGGTCGTCGCCCTCCCGGGCCACACGACCGACATGACCGGCCTCGTCGTCGGAGGTCGCGTGATCCTCACCGGGGACTCCCTCTTCGCCGACGGCATCGCCCGCCCCGACCTCGAGGTGGGGGACCTGCAGCGCTCCCGCGCGATGGCCCGGACGCTGCACGCGACGCTGCGCGACCGCGTCCTCTCGCGGTCCGGCGACACGCTCGTCCTCGGCGGCCACGCCCACCCCGGGTTCCGCCGCGACGCCGTCGCGCCGACGCTCGACGAGGTCCGCGCCGCGGTCGGCGAACTCGCGCTCACCGACCCCGACGCGTTCGCCGACGAGGTCCTGGCGGCGATGCCCCCGCGCCCCGCCAACTACGAGGCCGTCATCGAGGTCAACGCCGGCCGCGCGCCGTTCGACCCCGACCTCGAGGCCGGCGGCAACAGCTGCTCCACCCGCTGAACGACCCCTTCCCGGCCCCAGAGAGGACACGCGCACGATGACCCTTCCCCGACCAGTCCCCCACGACCTCGCCGAGCTGATCGCCCAGCGCTTTCGCATCATCGGCGACCCGCTGCGGATCCGGGCCCTCGATCTGCTCCGCGACGGCGAGATGTCCGTCGCCGCGCTGACCGACGCTCTCGGCACCAGCCAGCAGAACGTCTCCAAGCACCTCGGAGTCCTCCTCCAGGCCGGGATCGTCTCGCGCCGCAAGGAGGGGACGAGCTCCATCTACGCGGTCGCCGACCCCGGGGTCTTCGAGCTCTGCGAGCAGGTCTGCGGAGGCCTGCAGTCCCAACTCGCCGAGCTGACCGCCCTCGTCGAGGGCGTCGAGGGGACGGGACGATGAGCGCTCCTCGTACCACGGCGGCCTGCCCCGCCGACGCGGTCGCCGCCCGGACGGGCTGGTCCCTCGAGCGCGTCCTCTTCGCGATGGCGGGAACGGTCGTCCTCCTGGGCGCCCTCCTCAGCGCCGTCGTCAGCACCTGGTTCCTGCTGCTCGTCGCCTTCGTCGGCGTCAACCAGTGGCTCTACGTCGTCGCCGGCAACTGCCCGGCGTCGATCGTCCTCACGAAGGCCTTCCACCTCGAACGCGGAGTCGCATCATGAGCACGACGCTCCCCACCCAGCCCGCCGGTACGCCCGGCGGGACCCACAACGCCCCCGACCCCGTCCGGCCCGCGGTGACGCGCGCCGTCGTCGGCCCGATCGGTCGCCTCGGCCGCTGGGCCGCCCTCAACCGCCGCACGGTCTTCGTCGTGTGGGCCGCGCTCGTCGTCTCCCTCGGCGCGTTCGCCCCCAAGGTCGAGCACGCCCTCTCGGGCGCCGGATGGGAGGCCACCGGGTCCGAGTCCGTCGAGGTCCGTGATCTCGTCCAGGCCGAGTTCGGCGGGCTCAACTCCACCGCGCTCATGGTCGCGCTGCGCAGCGACGACACCACCGTCGACTCCCCGGCCTTCCAGGAGCGGATCGCGCAGGTCACGTCGGTCCTCGAGGCCGACGATCGCGTCGCCCGGGTCGCGGCGCCGCAGCCCGGGCTGACGATCAGCGAGGACGGACGGACGGCCATCGTCACGGCCGGCGCCGCCGCCGACAGCAACGAGATGGTCCGCGCCGCGGACGACCTCAAGGACCCCGTGCGCGAGCTCGGTGACGAGAACGTCGAGATCGCCATGACGGGCGCCTCCGGCCTGTGGTCGGACTTCAACCACGCGAACAAGACGGCGATGATGAAGTCCGAGCTGATGAGCTGGCCGGTGACGCTCGGCATCCTCGTCCTCGCGTTCGGCTCGCTCGCGGCCGCCGGTCTGCCGTTGCTGCTCACGATCCTCGGACTCGCCGCGTCAGCGGGCTCGCTCTACCTCGGCACGCAGGTGCTCGACATCTCGATCTGGGCGATGAACTTCGCGCTGATGTTCGCGCTCGCGCTCGGCATCGACTACGCGCTGTTCGTCGTGATGAGGTTCCGCGCGGCGCTGAACGCATCCGATCCGGACGATCCTGGCCGGGTCACGGAGTCCGTGGCGACGACGATGGACACCGCCGGAAAGGCCGTGCTGTTCAGCGGTGTCACGGTGCTCATCTCGCTCAGCGCGGTGATGCTCGTCGAGAGCCCGGCGTTCCGGTCGATGGCGCTCGGGATCATGCTCAGCGTCATCTTCATCCTCGGCGCGACGCTCACGCTCCTCCCCGCCGTGCTCGGGCGCATGGGCTCGCGCATCGACCGCGGCGCGCTGCCGTGGGCGAAGGCGGCTCAGCACCGCTCGCCGCGGTTCACCGCGTGGGGCGAGCGCCTCTGGGCGAAGCCCTGGCTGCCCGGCATCGCCTCGGTTGCCGTGCTCGTCGCGCTCGCCGTGCCGGTCCTCAACCTCGACACGGGGATGCCGTCGATCAAGGTCGTGCCCGAGGGCGACTCGGCCCGCGTCGGGTACGGGATCGTCCAGGACGCCTTCGGGGCGGGCGCGACCGGCACCCTGCAGGTGACCGCGGACACGGCTGATGGTGCCGCGACGCGGGCGGCGCTCGCCGCCGACCCGGGCATCGTCCAGGTGACGCCGCCGCAGCCCGGGGCGAGCGGAGGGACCGTGCTCCTGCAGGCGGTGCCACGCGTCGACCCGTCCGATCCCGAGCTGGCCGCGACGATCTCCCGCGTGCGGGACACCGTGCCGGCGAGCGCGCTGGTCGGCGGGGCCGCGGTCGAGAACTTCGACCTCGAGGAGGAGCTCGCCGCGAAGACCCCGATCGTCATCGGCGTCGTCCTCGCGCTCGGGTTCCTGCTGCTCCTCGTCGCGTTGCAGGCGCCGCTCGTGGCCCTCATCGGCACGGTGACGAACCTGCTCGCGGTCGGTGCCGCCTTCGGCATCGCGAAGTGGATCTTCCAGGACGGTCACGGGTCGGGTCTGCTCGGGTTCGAGTCGCAGGGCTTCCTCGACGCCTGGGGGCCGGTGTTCTTCTTCGCGATGATCTTCGCGATCTCGATGGACTACACCGTGTTCCTGCTCTCGAGCGCCAAGGAGCACTGGGACCGCTCGAAGGACGCCAAGGAGGCGATGGTCGGCGGGCTCGCGCACTCGGGCCGCGTCATCTTCGCCGCCGCGGCGGTCATGGTCGCCGTGTTCTTCACGTTCGCGATCTCCGGGCCGCTGCCCCCGAAGGAGATGGGCATCATCCTCGGCGTCGCCGTGCTCCTCGACGCGCTGCTCGTCCGGCTGCTGCTCGTGCCGGTCCTGCTGCGTCTCACCGGGACGGCCGCCTGGGCGTCGCCGGCGTGGCTGCGCCGGATTCTCCCCGACGTCCGGTTCGGCCACTGATGGGCCTGTTCACACGCCGCGGATCGTCGCGGCGGATC
>JBFIDS010000301.1:0-4946 GCA_041603715.1 Paraconexibacter sp.
GCCAACGACCAGCTCGGCGCGGTGAGCGGCGTCGCCCTCGGGCCGACGGGCGACGTCTACGTCGTCGACGCGAACGCGAGCCGGATCAAGCAGTACGCCCCGGACGGCCGGCTCGTGCGGACGTTCGGATCGGCCGGCACGGGGGTCGGTCAGTTCCGGTTCGGCCCCGGTCGTCGCATCGACCAGCCGGCGGGCGGGGGGATCGCGGTGGGTCCGGACGCGGTGTGGGTCGTCGACACGAACAACCACCGCGTGCAGCGCTTCACGCTCGACGGCCGTGAGCCGCGGGCGTTCGGCTCCCGCGGGTCCGGCCCCGGGCAGTTCGACACGCCGCAGGGCATCGCGGTCCGAGGCGACGGCGTCGTCTACGTCGCCGACAATCGCAACCACCGCATCGTCGTGCTCGGCCCCGACGGCACCCACCAGCGGCAGATCGGCGGGCGGACCGGCACCGGGCCCGGCGAGCTCACGAACCCCTACGACGTCGCCGTGGACCCGGCGGGCAGCGCGTACGTCGCCGACAACCTCAACCACCGGGTGAGCAAGTTCACCGCCGGCGGTCGGTTCGTGCGGTGGTTCGGCTCGGGCTTCGGCCGCGCGCCCGGTCAGCTCGCCTTCGTCCGCGCGCTCGCCGCCGGCGCCGACGGCAGCGTCTACGTCGCCGACTCCGCCAACGGGCGGATCGCCGTCTTCGGGCCGACTGGCACGTTCCTGCGGACGATCGGCTCCGACGGTCGCGGGCTCGGGCAGTTCATCCGGCCGACCGGTCTCACCGCCCTCCCCGACGGGGGCTTCGCGGTCACCGACTCGATGAACAGCCGCATCCAGATCCTCGGCCCGGCCGGAGAGGCACGCACAGCCTTCGGATCGGTCGGCCAGCGCGCCCGGCAGCTCGACCTCCCGGAGGGGATCGCGGCCACCGGGAACGGCAACCTCTGGATCGCGGACACGGGAAACGGGCGCCTCGTGCGCCGCGCCGGGAGCGGTCGGGTGCTCGGCACCGCCGGTCGCTTCGGCGGGGAACCCGGAGCCTTCTCCGGGCCCCGGGGCGTCGCCGTCGACGCGGAGGGGCTCCTCTTCGTCGCCGACACGCTCAACAACCGCGTGCAGCGCGTCCGCCCCGACGGGACGCACGTCGCGACGCTCGGCCCCGCGGTCCCCGGTGGCCCCGACCTGCACCGTCCCGCCGGCGTCGCGCTCGGGCCGGGCGGTGAGGTCTACGTCCTCGACACCCGCAACCACCGGATCGTCCACTTCACCCCGATCGGCGAGGTCGTGCGCACGATCGGCCGCAGGGGCCACGGCCCGGGGGAGATGCAGCGTCCCGCCGCCCTCGCCGTCGATGGGGCCGGTCGCCTCATCGTCGCCGACACCGACAACGACCGAGTGCAGATGTTCGAGGCCGACGGGACCCTGCGTGCAACCTGGGGCGAGGCCGGGACGGGGCCCGGGCAGTTCTACCGGCCGGCCGGCGTCGCGGTGTCCTGCGACGGCACGATCGCGATCAGCGACCGCGAGAACCACCGGGTCCAGCGCTTCGCCCCCCGGGACCGGGTCACGAGCCCGTGCGCGCCGAGCCCGCCCGACCTCCCGGCCGCGGCGCTCGCGCCTCTGCGTCCGTCGCCGCCGCTCGCGCCGCAGGTGAGCATCGCCCTCACGCGGCGCACCGGCGTCCTGTCGCGTCGGGGTGTCCCCGCGGTGGTGGAATGCGACCGCAACTGTCGCGCGACGGTGACGGCGACCCTCGTCCCGCGGGGCGGACGCCGCGCCACCCGGCTGCGGGGCCGCCGCGTGCGGTTCACCGGACGGCCACGCACGGTCCGGCTCGGTGTCCAGACGAAGGACGCCCGTGCTCTCGGCGCCCGCCTCGACCGCGCGGATCGCAACACGCTGCGGCTGCGGGTCACCGTGCGCGCGACGGCGGGCCCCGCCGGCCGCCGGACGGCGTCGAGGACCGTGACCCGCACGTTCACCGTGCGCCGGTAGGCCGCCGTGCTCCGCCCTCAGACGAGGCGCTCGTCCCGCAGCCATCGCGCTGTGCGGTCCATGCCCTCCTCCAGGCCGACGCGCGGCGCCCAGCCGAGCAGCTCGGCCGCCGTCCCGATCCCGTAGGTGCCGCGGCGCTGCGCGAGGTAGCGCACGCCGTCGGGCGTCAGCTCGTTGTGGGTGCCGCGCACCCGCGCGAGCCGGTCGAGCGCCCGTGCGCCGGCGAGCGCAGCGGCGGTCGGGACCCGCGGCACGCGCAGTCCGGCGATCCGTCCGAGGTGCCCGAAGTACTCGCGCGTCTCCACGCCCGTCCCGCCGCTGAGCGTGATCACCCGGCCCGCCGCGGCCGGCGCCTGCGCGGCACGGACGATCCCCTCGACGAGATCGTCGACGAACACCGGGCTGTGAATGCCCCGGCCCCGCGCGGGGAGCGCGAAGACCCGTGCGCGCATCATCTCGATCGGGAGGAGCGTCCACGGGCGGGACGCCGGACCGTAGACGTCTCCCGGACGAACGACGACGACCTCCTGCTCGCCGGCCGCGTGGGCCATGAGCGCCGCCTGCTCGGACGCGATCTTCGTGTCCGTGTACGCGACGCCGGTGGGTCGCACCGGCCAGCGCTCGTCGACGTGGTCGGGGAAGTCGAGGCCGAACGTGACGACAGAGGAGAGGTGGACGACCCGCCCCACGCCCGCGTCGCGGGCAGCCTCGATCGCGAGCCGGGTCCCGCGGACGTTGACGGCCCAGAACTCCGAGACGTCCGTGGGCATGCCGACGAGCGCCGCGGTGTGGACGAGGACGTCGCAGCCGGCCGCGGCGCGCTGCCACGGTCCCGGGTGGCCGATGTCCCCGGCCACGATGTCCCGCCCCGGGTCCGCGACGCGGTCGACCCCCCGCACCTCGACTCCCTCGCCGCGCAGGCGGTCGGCGAGGGCCCGCCCGATGAAGCCGCTCGCCCCGGTGATGAAGACGCTCCGCACGGCGAGAACCTACCGCGACCTCGCGCGGGTGCGGCGATCGTCGGCGTGCCCTCCGGGCGGGCCCGCGATTGCTCGGGCGGCGCAAGGGGTAGCCGCCATGACGCCGTCCGCCCCGACCCCCGACCGCGGTTCCGTCCGCGACGCCCGAGGTGCCCGAGACCATGGCCGAACACAAGTACGAGCCCGACACGCCGCCGGCCCAGGAGCAGTCCCAGCCCGGCATCGAGTCCGACATGTCGCCGCGTCCCGCCTTCCAGGACGTGGAGCGCCGCGGGTCGGGTCGGCTCGAAGGACGCCGCGCGCTCGTCACGGGAGGGGACAGCGGGATCGGACGCGCAACGGTCGTCGCATTCGCCCGCGAGGGCGCCGACGTCGTCTTCACCCACCTCGCCCCCGAACGCGACGACGCCGAAGAGACGCAGAAGGCCGCCGCCCGCCACGGTCGGACCGTCGAGGCGATCGAGGCCGACCTCCTCGACGAGGGCGGGCCGGAGCGGATCGTCGCCGAGGCGGTCGAGCGGCTGGGCGGCCTCGACGTCGTCGTCTCCAACGCCGCCGAGCAGCACGTCGTCCAGCGCTTCGAGGATCTCGAGATGGAGCTCGTGCGCCGCACGTTCGAGACGAACGTCCTCGCGCCGATCGCCCTCCTGCGCGCGGCCGTCCCGCACCTCGAGGAGCGCGGCGGGAACATCGTCGTGACGACGAGCGTCACCGCCTTCCAGGGCCACCCCGCGCTCGTCGACTACGCCTCGACGAAGGGCGCGCTCGTCGCTCTCGTGCGATCGCTCTCGGCACAGCTCGCCGAACGCGGCATCCGCGTCAACGCGGTCGCCCCCGGCCCGATCTGGACGCCGCTCATCCCCGCGACCTTCGATGCGGAGCACGTGGAGAGCTTCGGCGGATCGGTCCCTCTCGGGCGTCCGGGACAGCCCGAGGAGGTCGCCGAGTCCTACGTCTTCCTCGCGAGCGCCGACGCGTCGTACATGTCCGGCCAGGTCCTCCATCCGAACGGCGGCAACGTCGTCGGCGGCTGATGCACGGTGGAGTCCGCGGGTACGTCTTGGTCGCTCGGGTAGACGACGGCCATGAACGCTCCCGAGATCGATCCCCACGACGACCCCGCGCCCGGCGACGAGGCGCGACCCGGTACGCCCGGAACGGGCGAGGACATCTGTCCCACGTGCGGCGGCGACGGGCGGACGGATGACGCCGAATGCCCCGAGTGCGAGGGCACCGGCCGGATCATCCGGGGGATCGGCGGAGCCTGAACGGCAGAGGCAGGGGTCAGCCGGAGTGGCGCAGCCGCGGATGCCCCTCGCCCGGCCACGGGGCGAGCATGAGGAGCAGGCGCGCGTCCTCGACCGACCGCACTGCGTGGCGTTCCGACGGGACCCAGTGCACGAGGCCGCCGGCGCCGAGGCGCTGCGACTCCCCGTCCGGCGTCTCGACCTCCACGGTGCCGGAGTGCACGTGGAGCCACGCGTGCTCGTGCACCTCGTGTTCGTCGAGTGAGGTCCCGCCCGGGAGGTTGATCGCGATGATCCTCGCGGCCCCCTCGTCGGAGTGCAGGATCACCGGCTTGCTCGGCTCGACATCGACGCTCGTCAGGTCCCAGATGTCCATGCGCTCACCCTACCCGCCGTTCGCGGTTCCTCACACTGATCGCCGGCGCCCATGGGCCGGTGCGTGACGAGCACGGCTCCGGGGACCGGGGTGAGCAGGAGCCGGGGGTCGCGGCCCGAGCCGGATGCGCGGAGGGGGTGACGCGATCGGGCGAGGTCGTCGAGGAGCCGCTCCACGTCGGCCTTGTCGACCGAGTAGAACGACGAGGGGATGCCGGTCGCGGGGTGGCTCTCGTCGACGCGACGGTCGTCGTCGACCGGCGCCCTCGGCCCCGACCGACGAGGCGTGCGCGAGAACGGGGACGCCGTTGCGTGTCGCGGCGTCGAACACCGTGCGGGAGCCCTCGACGTCGATCGA
>JBFIDS010000302.1:0-4931 GCA_041603715.1 Paraconexibacter sp.
GACCGCCTCGCCGGCCACGTCCTCGACGTCCTGCGCGGTGGTGGTGTCCCCGTCCGCGACGCGGGCGACACCTGCGTTCTCGCGGGAGCGCCGGCGGCGGCCGACGGGCGGCCCTGGCTCGTCCTCGGCGGGCACTTCGACACGGTGCCGGCGCAGGACAACCGGCCCGGTCACCGCACGCCCGACGCCGTGCACGGGCTCGGGGCCACCGACATGCTCGGCGCGCTCGCGGTGATGATCGAGCTCGGCCTCGCGCTCGCCGACGACGACGGGGCGACGGCCCGGGCCCACGCGCGCCTCGGCCTCCTGTTCTTCGGACGTGAGGAGCTGCCGTTCCACGAGAGCGCGCTCACGCCGCTGCTGGAGCGCGAACCCGGGCTCCACGGCGCCGATCTCGTGCTCATGATGGAGCCCACGAGCAACCAGATCCACGCGGGCTGCCTGGGCAACCTCAACGCGACCTGGACCTTCCACGGGCGCAGCGGCCACTCGGCGCGCCCCTGGCTCGCCGACAGCGCGATCAGCCACGCCGCCGCCGGTCTCACCCGCCTCGACGCGATCGGTCCGGTCGAGCATCGCTTCGGGGGGCTCGTGTTCACCGAGGTCGTCTCGGTGACGCGGATCAGCGGAGGGATCGCCGACAACGTCGTGCCCGACCGCGTCGACTGCCACGTGAACTACCGCTCGCCCCCGGGCCGCGCCCCCGAGGAGTCCGAGGCACTGCTGCGGTCCTGGTGCAGCGGGGAGCACGAGACCCTCGAGATCATCGCCCACGCGCCGTCGGCGCCCGTCGTCCTGCCTGCCGACAACGCGCTGCTCGCCCGCCTCGTCGAGGTCGGCGGGCTCGACGTCCTGCCGAAGCAGGCGTGGACGCCGGTCGCCGAGTTCGGCGCCCACGGCATCCCCGCGGTCAACTTCGGGCCCGGTGACCCCGCCTACGCACACCGCCGCGACGAGCTCGTCACCGTCGAGGCGCTCGTGCGCTGCGCCCGCACGCTCGACGCACTGCTCCTCGGGGACTGATCCCGCGGTGGGCGTGCCGCTCAACCCCGTCCTGCGCGGGATGCGCACCTACCCGTTCGTCCGGCTCGGGGAGGCGAAGGCGGCCGCCGTGAAGCGCGGGGTCGACGTCATCGACCTCGGCGCCGGCGAACCGCGCGAGGAGACCCCGGCCTTCCTGCGTGAGGCGCTGTGCGAGGCCGTGTCAGCCCAGCCCGTCTCGTCCTACCCCCTCGCCGCCGGTCTGCCCGAGCTGCGCGGGGCGATCGCCGACTGGGCGGGCCGTCGCTACGGGTGCACGCTCGATCCCGACACGCAGGTCGTGCCGACGCTCGGCAGCAAGGAGCTCATCTTCCACCTCGCCGACGTCGTCGCGGGCGACGGGCGGGACGTCGTGGCGGTCACCGCACCGGGGTACCCGGTGGCCGTCCGCGGGGCGGCGTTCGCCCGCTGCGAGGTCGTCGAGCTGCCGCTGCACGCCGGGACCGGGTTCCTCCCCGACCTCGACGCGCTCGAGGCCGACGCCGGGCTGCTCGAGCGCCTCGCGATCCTGTGGGTCAACTACCCCAACAACCCGACCGCCGCGACCGCCCCGGCGGCGTTCTACGAACGGGCCGCGACGCTCGCGCGGACCCACGGCTTCGTGCTCGCCAGTGACGAGGCGTACAGCGAGCTGTGGTTCGACGGACCGGCGCCGGACGGCGCGCTCATGGCCACCGACCTCTCCCACGTGCTCGTCTGCAACACGCTCTCGAAGCGCTCGTCGATGCCCGGGTACCGCAGCGGGTTCGCCGCCGGATCCCCCGAGCTCGTCGCGGCGTTGAAGAAGTACCGGCCGAACGTCGGGGTCGCGCCGCAGGAGTTCGTCCAGCGGGCGGCGATCGCGGCGTGGAGCGACGAGGACCACGTCACCGAGGTCCGGGACCGCTACCGCGCCAAGCGCGACGTCCTCCTCCCCGCGCTGGAGGCGATCGGCCTGGGCGACGCGGGCGGCCCGGCGACTTTCTTCCTCTGGCTCGCCCTGCCCGAGAGCGACCGGAAGGCGGGCAGCGAGGCCTTCGCGACCCGCCTCCTCGACGAGCACGGCGTCGTCGTCGCCCCCGGCGCCTTCTTCGGACCGGCGGGCGAGGGCTACGTGCGCGCGGCCCTCGTGCCGACCGTCGAGCGCTGCGCCGAGGCGGCGCAGCGCCTGACGGGCTGAGCGCTCAGGCCCGGGCCCCCAGGCCCGTCGCGTCCGCACACGCCCTCAGGTCACGTTCGGCGGACTCCGTCCGTCCAACGTCACCGCGGGGCCGCTCAGTTCGCGTGCAGCGCCGCGTTGAGTCCGCCCCACGAGCCGCTGCGCGGCACGACCTCGATCGCCCCGCTCTGGCTGTTGCGCCGGAAGAGGACGTTCGAGGCGCCGCTGAGGTCCTTCGCCTTGACGACCTCGCCGTCGGGCGTCGTCACGCGCGACCCGCCGGTGACGTAGCAGCCGGCCTCGACGACGGACTCGTCCCCGAGGGAGATCCCGAGGCCGCTGTTGGCACCCAGGAGGCACCGCTCGCCGATCGAGATGACGGTGGTCCCCCCGCCGGAGAGCGTGCCCATGATCGAGGCGCCGCCGCCGATGTCGGACCCGTCGCCGACGACGACGCCCGCGCTGATCCGTCCCTCGACCATCGACGCGCCGAGCGTCCCCGCGTTGAAGTTGACGAAGCCCTCGTGCATGACGGTGGTGCCGTCGGCGAGGTGCGCGCCGAGTCGCACGCGGTCGGCGTCGGCGATCCGCACGCCCGAGGGAACGACGTAGTCGGTCATGCGGGGGAACTTGTCGACGCTCGTCACCGCGAGCTGGCGGCCGGCGGCGCGGGCGCGCAGGCGCGCGGCGCCGACGTCCTCCAGGGCGACCGGCCCCTGGGAGGTCCACGCGACGTTCGCGAGCAGCCCGAACGCGCCGTCGAGGTTCGCGCCGTGCGGGGCGACGAGGCGGTGCGAGAGGAGGTGCAGGCGCAGGTAGACGTCGTGAGCGTCGGCCGGGGCCGCCGTGAGGTCGGGAATCACCGTGAGGACCGCGACGGTCCTCACGTCGCGGATCCGGTCGCGACCGACCGCGCCCGCGAACGCGCCGCCGCCGAGCGTCGTCGCCGCCGCGAAGGCGATCTCCTGCGTTCCGTGACCCGGGTGCTTCGCGGTAGCGATCGCCTCGGCCGCATCGGCACCCAGGCCCAGCGCCGGGGTCGGGTAGAGCGTGTCGAGGACGCGCCCGTCAGCCTCGCGGATCGTCGCCAGGCCCGCGGCCCAGGCGCTCTGTGTCTCGGTCTCGGTGCTCATCGCGGCCGGAGGCTACCCGTCGGCGAGCGCGGCGAGCAGGTCGGTGCTGAGGTCGCCGGCGAAGACGGGCACCGCCCAGCCCGCGAGATCGACGTGGAGCGCCTCGCTCACGGTGACCTCGAGCTCTCCGCCGTCCAGCTGCACCGTGACCTCTTCGCCCGCCCCCCGCAGGACGTGCGCGATCGCCGCGCCGCTCGCCCCCGTCCCGGAGGACAGGGTCTCCCCCACGCCGCGCTCGAAGATGCGGGCCCGGATGAGGTCGTCGCGCAGCACGGTGTAGAAGGACACGTTCGTGCGGTTCGGGAAGAGCGCCGCGTTCTCGATGCCGGGGCCGATCGCGGGGAGGTCGAGCGCTTCGAGCTCCTCAGGATCCGCGACGTGGATCGCACACTGCGGGTTGCCGATGTGGACGTGCTGGAACCGCCACGTCCGGCCCGCGCTCTCCACCTCTCCACGCCCGTCGGGCCCACCCGCCGGGAAGTCGTTCGACACGAGGCTCGCGCGGCCCATGTCGACCCGGCAGTGCGTCTCGCTCGTGATCGTGGGACGGATCTCGCCGGCCACGGTCTCGATGGAGAACACCTTCGCGTCGGTCCAGCCGCGCCGGTGCAGGTACATGATCGCCTCGCGCGCGCCGTTGCCCGAGAGCTCGGCCTCGGAGCCGTCGGGGTTGAAGATCCGCAGCGCCGCGACGAACCCCGCCTGCGTGGGCTGCGAGAGCTCGAGCACGCCGTCGGCGCCGATCCCCGTATGGCGGTCGCACAGGCGGCGCACCCGCTCGGCGTCGAGCTCCCAGGGAAGGTCGTCCGCCTCGACGATGACGTAGTCGTTGCCGAGGGCGTGCCACTTCTCGAAGCGCATGCGCCGCACCCTACGCCCGCGCCGTCCGCGTCGCCCGGACGGAACCCGCGGCGCTCGCAGCGCCGCCCGCGCCCCACGGCGACCACCCCGCCGCTGTGAATGTGGATTCACCGGGTTCGCGAGCCTGTGAATCCACATTCACATGAGGCGTGGGCGACGGCGGGCGCGGGCGCGGGCTCGAGGCGGAGCGCCGGCACGGGGACCGGGGCTGGCGCCCGCCTCAGGGGAGGAGCTGCGCGGCGATCTCGTCGCCGTCGCGGCCCGTGACGTCGACGACCTCGGCGCCCGGGAGCTTGCGCAGCCACGTGAGCTGGCGCTTCGCGTAGCGCCGCGTCCTCGTCTTCATCGCCTCGACGTCGCCACGCAGGAGCTCCTCGAACCCGAGCGCGCGACGAGCCGTCTCCGAGGCGCCCGCGGCCTGCGCCGCCCTCACCTCGTCGACCGCGCCCGCGGCGACCATCGCGTCCACGCGGGCGTCGATCGCCGCCGCCAGCGCGGCGCGGTCCATGACGAGCGCGACGAGCCGCGTCGGATGCCGCGTCGCGGACGTCCACAGCTCGCTCGGCCTCGCAGCGTCCCGGTCCGGCAGCGCCCCGAGCGCGTGCAGCTCCAGCCCTCGTACCACCCGCGTCGTGTCGCGCGGATCGATCCGGGCGGCCGCGTCCGGCGCGACCGCGGCGAGCTCGGCGTGCAGGGCGGGGCTGCCCTCCTTTGCGACCCGGGCGAGCAACCCCGACCGCAGCTCCGGCGGCGGGGGC
>JBFIDS010000303.1:0-4931 GCA_041603715.1 Paraconexibacter sp.
CTGACGTTCACCTTCCGCGGGGGCGTCAATCTGGTGGCGTCACGACCCCAGGCGGGTCGGGAGCGCCGCGTGGATACGCGGGAGGAGGGCCCCCACCACGTCGTGCGCGGCCGCGACCGCCTCGGGGGGCGGCGCGCCGGCGGCCACGGCGAGACCGACCATGGTCGCGAAGACGTCGCCGGCGCCGGTGTCGTCCGCGAGGTCGACGGGGGCCGGGGCCAGGGACGCCTCGCCGCCCGGCCAGCGGACCGTCGCCGGGCGGTGACCGTCGGTGACCACGAGCGCGCCGCCGCCCGCGATCGCGCGCTCCCCGAGATCGCGCACCCACGCGAGCTCGCCCGCCCCGAGCACGACGACGACGGGGCGCCCGGTGACCGCGGCGACCCACGCGGGGTCGATCAGCCGGTGGGTCACCTCGCCGCCCCCGTCGGGCCACGAGCGAATGAGCCCTTGGGGCGTGAGGACGACCGTGGCCCCGCCCGGCACCGCCGCCGCCCACTCGGGCCCGAGCTCCTGCGCGACCGGCCCGAGGTGGACGACGCCCGCGAACGTCGGGGGGACCCCGGTGACGCCGTCCCCGACCTCGATCGCGCCCGCCGCCACCTCGACGCGCTGGACCCGGTCACGATCCGTGCCGCGGTTGGCGAACGTCGTCGTCACGTCGCCGTCGGACGGCCTCCGGGTCAGGTCGAAGGCGTCCGGGGGCGACGGGAGCAGGGCCTCGACCGCCGAGCCGGCGACCGTGAGGACCCGCGCGTCGTGTCCCGACAGCGTCGCCGCGAGCGCCCCGAACACGACCGTCCCGCCGAGTCGGTGCACGCCACCGGCAAGCACGTCGACCGTCGCGTGACCGATCCCGAGGTAGTGCGACACGACCGCGGCGCGCCTACGTCGTCACGCGCTCGATGGTCTGCACCATCTCGCGCGAGCAGTTCTCGCGTCCCGGGATGTCGGGACGCGCCCGCCACAGCGTGTAGGCCTGCAGCTCGCGCAGGGGCGCACCCACCGCGTCACGGGGCCGCCGCGCCCCGTTCGCGGTGAGGATGAGGTCGGCTTTTCGCGAGATCCGCACGTGCGGGTAGCTCGTGTTGAGCAGCGGTCGCTGCGAGCAGAGCGGCTGGCCGGCGAGCATGAACGCCGTCCAGTTCTGCTGCTGGGGGTCGATGTCGAGCCGGATCGACACGCCGGGCGCGAGCGCGTCGTCGATCTCCCGCAGGGCGAGGATGTGCTTGGGGAGTTGGTCGAACGTCTCGCCGATCTCGAGGTTCGCCGCGCCGAACGCGCTCAGGAGCAGCACCGCGGCGGCGGCCGGCCCGAGCCACCGCTGCCGGGCACGCTCGAGGCCGACCACGGCGAGCGTGAGCGCGAGCGGCGCGCAGAACGCGAGCAGCTTGAAGTGGAAGTAGTAGCCGTACTCCCGTGCGCGGAAGTACGCGGCGAACACGATCGCGAACACGATCACCGCGAGGAGCCCGTTGCGCAGGCCCCTGGGCAGGTCGCGCACGCACAGCCACACGCCGTACGCGAGCACCGGCGAGGCCGCGATGAGGAGCCACGTCGAGTCGATCCCCAGGAACCAGGCCTCGGGGAAGTAGCCGAGCAGGTCGCCGCCCCAGTTCTGCAGCGTCGTCGTGGGGTCGAACACGACGTTGTAGGCGCTCGCGGCCTTCTCGACGACACCCCGGATGGGCACGAGCGCGACGATCCCCAGCGGGATCATCCACAGCAGCGACCGTGGCCCCTTCCACGCTCGGCGCAGCGTCGGCCGGACCCGGCGGCGCTCGGGCCACAGCAGGATGAGGATCGGGATCATCGGGATCGGCAGCGCGAGCGGATAGGCGAACGCGAGGACGGCCGTGAACGCGACGAGGAGGGCGAGCCCGCCCCGGGTTCGCTCCTTCACCGCCCACCAGGCGAGGACGAACGCGAACGGCATCGCGAAGAACCCCCACGTCTGGTTGAAGTACGGGTGCATGACCGTGTGGAGGACCATGCGGTCGAGCCCGACGAGACCCATGGCGGCGAGCGCCACCCACCGCGGGGCGCCGAGGACCTCCCGCGAGAGCAGGTAGAAGCCGAGCGCCGAGAGCGCGAGCATCACCGCCGCGAGCGCCGAGATCGTCTGGAAGACCTCGAGGCCGGAGAGCGTCGCGGTGCCCGCGAGCGCGTAGTAGATCGGCTGCTTGGACCGCCACACGAGCGGGACGCGGTCGACGGGCAGCGACGTGTCGATCGCGGTCGGGTGGTTGTCCTGCAGGAACATCGCGGTCCCGACCGCGAGGTGCGCGTCCTGGCCCTGGCCGCCGACCGTCGCGAAGCCCGCCCGGAAGAGCGGGATGAGCGCGATGCACGCGAGCAGGAGCGCGATCCAGGCCGGCCACGCGGCGGCCCGCAGCGCGAGCCGCGTCCTCGGCCGCTGCGGCGGCGCCCCGACACGGCGCTCGCGCAGCACCGCGTAGACGCCGACCGCGACGCCCAGCGCGAGGGTGAGCCCGAGGTTGACCTCGTAGGGGACGTAGAGGAACCCGAACGCGGTCATCACGAGCGCGCACGCGCACGCGCCCACCGGCAGGATCCACAGCAGCTCCCGCTCCCGCAGCCCGGCCGGCAGGAGCAGGCGGGTCACGCCGAACCCGCACACCCCGAAGAGGACGAGCGCCGCCATGATCGCGCGGCCGAGGTCGGGGACGGCGCCGCGCCCCACGACGCCCGCCGAGTCGGCGAGATTGAGCGCCCCGAGCCCGGCGACGGCGGCGAGCGCCCACGAGAGGCGACGCTGCCCGGCCGGCCCGGAGAGGCCGGGCAGGCTCAGGCCGCGAGGTCGCCGCGCGTCCGCGCGTGCGCGTAGACCCGGCTCACGAACTGGGGGTTCCCCAGCAGGTAGCGGCGCCACATCCTCTGCGGCTCGACGGCGAGTCGGAAGATCCATTCGAGACCATTGTCCGCCAACCAGCCCGGAGCGCGCGGCACGCGTCCGGACACGTAGTCGAAGAGGGCGCCGACCGTCCACAGCACGTCCGTGTCGAGCCGCTCCGCGTTGCGCTCAACCCACAGCTCCTGCTTGGGCGAGCCCATCCCGACGAGCACGATGTCGGGCCGCTTGGAGTTGATGTCCTCCACGACGCGGTCGTCGTGGTCGGACCCCGTGGCGAAGTAGCCGTGGTGGGTCCCGACGACGCGGAGGCCCGGGTACCAGCGCTGCAGGCGGCGGGTCGCCTCCGCGGCGACGCCCGGGTCCGATCCGAGCAGGTAGAGCGACTGGTCGGCCGACTCGCACAGCGAGGCGAGTCCCCAGATCCAGTCCGCGCCCGTCATCCGGTGCGGGATCTCGGCGTCCATCGCCTTCGCCGCGAGCCGCACGCCGTACCCGTCGCAGTACACGAGGTCCGAGGCCTCGAGCGCCTCGCGCAGCTCGGGGTTCTCGTGCGACTGGTTGAGGACGTGGGCGTTGACGTACATCACGCGGCGCGGGCGCCCGTGACCGTCGCCGACCCAGCCGGTGATGCGGCGCAGGAGGTCAGCGGGCTCCGCGAGGTCCACCGGGATCTCGAAGATGCGCGAGCTCGACGCCGGGACGGCGTTCGGCTCGGCGGTGTGCGCGTGTCCGCGTGTCACGCACGGAGTGTCGTCGATGACGGTTGTCAACCTGGGTTCCTCCCTGCCCGGGGTGCCCCTGCTCGGATCGCCATGCTACGCCCCTGCCAGGAACACGGCAACGTACAGGGTCGGGCGGACCGCTGCGACGCTCCCCCGCCCTGTGGCTGGGGGGCGCGGGGCGGGGGAGGTTCCGGGGGCGACCCTCCCCCCGTAGGCTTGCGCACGATGCGCAGAGTCGTCCTCGACGCCCGCGACGCGCACGGCGTCCCGCTGCGCGGCTGGGGGCGCCACGTGCTCGAGCTGGAGCGTCATCTCCCCGCCGCCCTCGGCCCCGACCTCGACCTCCACCCCGTCACGGAGGCGGGGGGCGGCCCGGAGGTCCTCTTCGAGCAGCTCGTCCTGCCGCGGGTGCTGCGGCGTACGGGGGCCGCGCTCGTCCACGCGCCGAACTGCTTCCTCCCGCTGCGCCGGCCGTGCCCGGGCGTCGTCACCGTCCACGACCTCGCGTTCGAGGCCCACCCCGAGGACTTCTCCCGCCGCACGGGCGCGAAGTACCGGTTCATCACGCCCCGCGCGGTACGGTCGGCACAGGCCGTCATCTGCGTGAGCGAGTTCACCGCCGGCGACGTGGTCGACCGCTACGGCGCGGACCCCGCGACGCTCCACGTCGTGCCCAACGCGCCGTCGCTCCCGGTGGGGGACGGCCCGGCGGGTCTCGTCGCGGCCGGCGTCGCCGACCCCGGTGCGGGACGTCCGGCGAGCGGTGACGCCGACCCGCCCTACCTCCTCGCGATCGGGGACCTGCGCGCGAAGAAGAACCTCGGCCGGCTCGTCCAGGCGTGGGACCGGCTGCGCGAGGAGCCCGGGGGCGCCCACGGAGACCTGCGGCTCGTGCTCGCCGGGACCGGGGACGCCGGCGAGCTCGCCCAGCGCCGCGGCACGGCGACGCCGCTCATGCCCGGATACCTCGACGACGCGGCGCTCGACGCCCTCCTGCGCGGCGCCGCGGCCCTCGTGCACCCGTCCCTCTACGAGGGGTACGGGCTCGTCCTCGTCGAGGCGATGGCCCGCGGCGTCCCGGTCGTCTGCGCCGACGCCACCGCGCTGCCGGAGACCGCGGGCGGTGCCGCCGTGCTCGTGGACCCACACGACCCGGACGCGATCGCGGCGGGGGTCGCGGAGGCGCTCACGCGCCGTGAGGAGCTCGTCCTCTCGGGCCGCACCCGGGCCGCGGAGTTCTCCTGGGAGCGCACGGCCCGCGAGACCGTCGCCGTCTACCGCGAGGTGCTCGGCGGATGAGCACGCCGGGAGCCCGGACGACGATCCTCATCCTC
>JBFIDS010000304.1:0-4908 GCA_041603715.1 Paraconexibacter sp.
CCCGGCACCGCCTGGGACGCGCTGTGGCGGGAGCGCACCGCGAGGCTCGCGGGCCGTTCCTTCCTCCTCGCGACGGCGGTCGCGACCACGGCGGGGATCCTCGCCGTGACGCTCGCCTGGCTCACGACCCGCACGGACCTGCCCGGCCGGCGGATCTGGGCGGTGCTCGCGGTGCTGCCGTTCGTCGTCCCGAGCTACATCGGGGCCTACCTGTTCGTGAGCGCCCTGGGTCCCGGCGGAATCCTCGTCCAGGTCGACTGGATCTACGGCTTCACGGGCGCCTGGCTCGTCCTCACGCTCTTCACGTACCCCCTCATCCTGCTCCCGGTCCGGGCGGCGATGCGCGGGCTCGACCCCTCCCTGGAGGAGGCCGCGCGCGGCATGGGGCGCGGGCCTTGGACGGTCTTCGCGACGGTCGTCCTCCCCCAGATCGTCCCCGCGGTCGGGGCCGGCGCGCTCCTCGCCGCGCTCTACACGCTCGCCGACTTCGGCGCGGTGTCGATCCTGCGGTTCGACTCGTTCACGCGCGTCATCTACCAGTCCTACAAGGCGAGCTTCGATCGCACCGGCGCCGCCGGGCTCGCGGCTGTCCTCGTCGTCGTCATGATCGCCCTCGCGGTCGCCGAGGCGCGCGTGCGCCGCAACCGGGGCCGCGCTCGCGCCGCACCCGGCGTCGTGCGACCGGCCGCGCCGGTCCCGCTCGGGCGCTGGAAGATCCCCGCGCTCGTCTTCTGCACCGGTCTCATCACCATCGCCCTCGTCGTCCCCGTCGTGACGCTCGTCGTCTGGTCCACCCGCGCGCTCGCCGGCAGCCCCGACTGGCCGCGGCTCCTCGAGGCCGCGGGCAACTCGCTCCTCACGGCGGGTCTCGCCGCGGCCGTCTGCGTCGCCGCCGCGCTCCCGGTCGCCATCCTCGCCGCACGCCACCCGTCGCGGCGCGCGCGCATCCTCGAGACGGCGAGCTCGACGGGGTACGTCCTCCCGGGGATCGTCATCGCGCTCGCGATGGTGTTCGTCGGCACCCGCGTCGCACCCTGGGCGTACCAGACCCTCCTCATCGTCGTCTTCGCCCTCGCCGTCCACTTCCTCCCGCTCGCGCTCGGATCCATGCGCGCCGCGCTCATGCGGGTGCCCCCCTCCGTGGAGGAGGCCGGGCGAAGTGCCGGGCGCGGTCCCGTCGCGGTGTGGGCGACGATCACCGCGCCTCTCGCCCTCGGCGGGACGCTCGCCGGCGCCGCGCTCGTGTTCCTCACCGCGGTGAAGGAGCTGCCGACGATGATCCTCCTCGCCCCCACGGGCTTCGAGACCCTCGCGACCCGCATCTGGTCGGTGTCGAACGTGAGCGCGTTCGAGGCCGGCGCCCTCCCGGCGCTCCTGCTCCTCGTCGTGAGCGCCGTCCCCCTGTCCATCCTCGCCCTGACCGACGCATGACCACACGCATCCGCACCGTCGACGGCCTCCGCGGGTTCGCCGCGCTGCTCGTCGTCTTCGATCACGTCGTCGGCGACCACTGGGGCCTCGGCGCCTGGTCCCAGCAGAACCACGGGATCACGATCTTCGCGATCCTCACGGGCTTCCTCCTCAGCGCGACGTTCCTCCGCGCGCGCCTCGACGGCCGTCCCGAGCCGGCTCTCGTCCCGTACCTCCGCGCGCGCGTCACGCGGATCTACCCCGCCTACTGGTTCGGCCTCGCGGGGGCGGCGCTGCTCGTCGGCTGGCACTCCATGGGCCCGGGGGACACGTGGCGGGTCCTCACGCTCACGCAGGCGTTCGGGTCCGACGGCCCGTTCGAGGGGATCCCGCCGACGTGGTCGCTCTCGATGTTCCTCAGCTTCTACCTCCTCCTCCCGGTGTGGTCGCGGCTGCGACGCCGCGCGGACGGCGTGGCCGCGCCCCGCACCATCCTGCGCCGGGAGCTCGCATGGCTCGCGGGCCTCTTCGCGTTCGCGCTCGTCGTCCGGATGGAGAACCTCACGGCGCCGATCGCGCTCGAGCCCGTCTACACCGTGTTCGGCCGCGCCGACTGGTTCGCCCTCGGGATGCTGTTCGGCCTCATCACCGTGGCCGTTCCCCGGGGACTCGCGCCGCGGGTGCTCTACGCCCCCGGCCGCTTCCCGGGCCTGGTCGTCCTGCTCGGGCTCGGGGTCACATCGGCGAGCATGTTCGTCCCGGTCCGGCTCGAGGAGCTGCGCGACCAGCTCGACACGCTCGCGGCGGCGATCGTCATCGCGGCGGTCGTCCTCCACGGGGAGCGCCTGCGCGGGATCCAGCGCGTCCTCGTCACGCGACCGTTCCTCGCCCTCGGGCGCTGGTCCTTCGGGATCTTCGTGTGGGGCTGGATCATGCAGAAGTCGGTGCTCTCGGTCGCGCCGGACCTCGCGACGCACTGGATGATCCTCGCGACGATGGGTCTCGCCGTCGTGTGCGGCGCCGTGAGCTATCGCTTCGTCGAGAAGCCCGTCCTCGACCGGGTCAAGGCACGCGGGAGCGCACCGGCCCCCGCGCCGCTGCGCCCGGCGCACGCCGCGTGACACGATGAGGGGTGCCGTGAGCCTGCGCCCCAGCCCCCCCGCCGTCGAGGCGGCCCCGCTCGACGCACCTCCGTGTCACGCGATCACGTGCACGGGCGTCGAGAAGCGCTACGGCGACGTCGAGGCCGTCCGCGGAGTGGACCTCGAGCTGGGCCGCGGCAAGATCGTCGCGCTGCTCGGCCCCAGCGGCTGCGGCAAGACGACGATGCTGCGGCTCATCGCGGGCTTCGAGCGCGCCGACCGGGGCGAGATCGTCGTCTCGGGGCGGGTCGTCACGCGCACCGCCACCCGCACGCACGTCGCCCCGGAGGCGCGGCGCGTCGGCATGGTCTTCCAGGACTACGCGCTCTTCCCCCACCTCGACGTCGCCGGGAACGTCGGCTACGCGCTCGGCCGCCGGCCGGACCGCGCGCGTGTCGCCGAGGTGCTCGAGCTCGTCGGACTCACCGGGCTCGGCCACCGCCGCCCCCACGAGCTGAGCGGCGGCCAGCAGCAGCGGGTCGCGCTCGCCCGTGCGCTCGCCCCCTCCCCGTCGGTCGTCCTCCTCGACGAGCCGTTCTCGAACCTCGACGCGGCGCTGCGCGCGGAGGTGCGCGGCGAGGTCCGCCGCCTGCTGCGTGCCGCCGGGGTGAGTGCCCTGCTCGTCACGCACGATCAGGACGAGGCGCTCTCGCTCTCCGACGAGGTCGCCGTCATGCACGACGGCCGCATCGAGCAGGTCGGCACGCCCGAGGCGGTGTACGCCTCGCCGGCGACGCGCTGGGTCGCGTCGTTCCTCGGTGAGGTCGACGTGCTGGCGGGGACGGCGCGCGACGGCGCGGTCCACACCTCGATCGCGGACCTGCCGGCGCCGCCGGAGCTGTCCGGTGACGTCGACGTCCTCGTGCGGCCGGAGAGCGTGAACCTCGAGGCGCTCGGCGCGCCCCGCGACGCCCGTGACGCCGTCGTCGTCGAGCGCGAGTACTTCGGCCACGACCAGCTCGTCGTGCTCGAGCTCGAGGGCGGCCTGCGCGTGCGCTCCCGCCGCCCGGGCTTCCCGGCCTGGCACCCCGGGGACCGCGTGAAGGTGTGGGTGGACGGTCCCGTGACGGTCCTTCCCCGCGCGTCGCGCTGAGGCGACGGCTCAGCCTCCTCAGCCGGCCGTCGCCCCGACCGGCTCCTGCGGCGAGGGATCCTCGACGTCGGCGACGACACGCGGCCGCACCGCGGCGGGCACGGCCGGCCAGTCGACGCCCCCGCGCTCGGAGGCGCGCCGCGTCGAGGCGCGGAAGGCGCCCCAGCGGTCGAGGCGGATCCCCGCCTCGATGGGCAGCTCCGCGAGGGCCTCGCGGAGGATCGCCCCGCGCTCGCCCGGGTTCTTGTGCAGAGCACCGAGGAGGCCGAGGACGATCGCCCGCGGGCCGACGACCTTCTCGGGTGGCCGCGTGCGGTTGAAGTTGTCGGCGAGCTTGTCCGGGTTGCCCTCGAAGGTCCGGATGATCTCCTTGAGCAGCGGCGTGCAGGGGCTGATGGGCCGGCTCTCCCGGCTGCCCCAGTGGTAGGAGGCGTTGCACTCGCGATCGCGCTCGCGCTCCCACGCGCGCAGGGCGGCGTCGATCGCCGCGTCCGGCGCGTCCTCAGCGATGAGCGGCGAGACGACCTCTCCGAGGCGCCGGCCGAAGCGCAGCGCGTCACGCTGGCCGGAGCCGATGACGGGGTCCTTGAAGTGGCCGGCGTCCCCGGCGAGCGCCCAGCCCGCGCCGCTGCTCGCCCGGAAGTACGACGTCGTCTCCGCCGTCGAGCGGACCTTCGCCATGTTCGTGGCGCCGCGCATCCGCTCCCCGATGCCGTCGGGATCCTCGGCGATGAGGTCCGCCCAGGCCCCGTCCGGGTCACGCCGGAAGGCCGAGATGCGCTCGGCAGGCGGCATGAGCAGGCAGATGAGGCGATCCCCGGGGACCGGGAACGTGTAGCCGATCGTCGTGCCCCACCGCCACTGCGACATCGTCTCGCCCCAGCGCGTCCCCGCCTTCGGGTCGTCCATGTAGCGGAACGCCGCCCCGCGTCCGTTGCGCGAGGCCCGGTACGGCGTCCAGGCCCCGCACTGCGCCGCGACGGTCGAGCGCCGCCCGTCGGCGCCGACGACGAGTCGGGCGCGGATCTCCCGGGTCTCACCGTCCTGCGCGTAGCGCACGCCGACGGCGCGGCCCCGCTCCCAGACGACCTCGGTGACGTCGGCGTTCTCGCGCACGTCGGCCCCGGCGGCACGTGCGGTGTGCGAGAACGCGAGGTCCTGGTCGGGACGCGGGATGCACAGGCCGTAGCCGATCCCGTCGACCGACGACCAGTTCTCGTGGACCTGGACGTCTCCCGCCCCGACGTGCACGTAGTGGCAGAG
>JBFIDS010000305.1:0-4895 GCA_041603715.1 Paraconexibacter sp.
CGCCGCGTTCCTGCAGGAACGCGGCTTCCGGGTGATCCCCGTGAACCCGAACGAGGAAGAGATCCTCGGCGAGCGCTGCTATTCGAGCCTCGCGGACATCCCGCGATCGGAGGGGGTCGAGGTCGTCGACGTGTTCCGTCGCTCCGAGCACGCGGGAACGCACGTCGACGAGGCGATCGCGATCGGCGCCCGCGGTGTCTGGCTGCAGCTCGGCGTCGTGGACGGGGCGGCGGCGGCCCGCGCACAGGAGGCCGGGCTCGCCGTCGTCATGGACCGCTGCCCCGCGATCGAGCTTCCGCGGATCGCCGCCTGAGATCCGGGCCCCGGCGGCGCGATCGCGGCGGGGGCCGCGACGAGCAGCGCGATCCGCGGTGCCGCGGCGGCGAGCCCGCCCGCCGTCACGGCGGCGGTCGTGCGCAGCGCGCGCTCATGTCGGCGCCGGCGGTCCACGTCCGCCGCGGCGCGGTCCCCTGGGTCGCTGTGATCCCACGCGCGGCTCATCCGAGGGCGACCGCGATCGGGGTGACGGCGAGCAGCGTCCCGGCGAGCGGCGCCCACACGAACTCGGCCCGGGCCGCCCGGTAGCGCTCGAGCGCCGCGGCGTCGTCGAGATCGCAGTCGGTGCCGTCCGCGTTCTCGCAGTCCGCCCACATCTCGCCGACGGCGCCCCGTTTGCAATCCGGTCGCCGGGTCGGGTATGAACGAATGCAGTCGCAGGAATTCTCCTGCGACACATGGCGAGAGCCAGCGAGAGGAGCAGACATGGCTGAGAGCGTGTACCGCGTGACGGAGGTCATCGGGGTCAGCGAGGAGTCGTGGGATGCCGCGGCTCGGGTGGCGGTGGAGACCGCCGCCAAGACGGTCCGTGACCTGCGGATCGCCGAGGTCGTCCGGCAGGACGTCACCATCGAGAACGGCAAGGTCACGGGATACCGGGTCCGCCTGGCGATCTCGTTCAAGTACGAATCGGGCGACTGATCGCCGCCGGCGACACGGGGCGTCGTGCGACGGTGGCCGCCGGCCGCCGTCGGGACGGCGCCGCTGTCGCCGCCGTCGCGTGCGTCACCGCTCGGCGTTGGCGCGCTCCTCGCGCTCCTCCAGCAGGTACGCGCCCACGGTCCCCGCGAGGGCCGCGATGAGAACGAGGCCGACCGCGAAGCCCGCGAGCATGACGATCTGGCCGAGCGCGGACTCCGGCACCGGGTCGCCCTGCGCCCCGATGACGGTCGTCGCCGACCACAGCAGAGCGTCGCCGAACGTCGCGAACGTGCCCCGGCCCCGCTCGGCGAGCCAGACGAGCTGCGCGCAGGCGAGGATGCTCACGACGACGACGGCGCCGATGAAGCTCGTCCGTGACCGCAGGAGCTGACGGGCCACCCCGGTCGCCCGGTAGGAGGTCGAGATCACGCGCGCCGCCGGGAGCGCGCGGCCGACCCGCAGGAGCACGCCGAAGCGCAGGAGGCGCAGCGTCGGGACGAGGAGCATCGCGACCGACAGCCAGTGCCGGCGCAGGAACCGCAGCGCGGACGGTGCCGCGAGCACCTTCGCGGCGAAGTCGACGACGAAGACGCCCCACAGGATCCAGAGCGCCACCGCCATTCCGCGGGCCCACCCCGGGGAGAGGTCCGGGCTCGAGAGCTCGAAGGCGACGAGCAGCGTGAAGACGATCCCGAGGAACGCCATGAGCGGATCGAGCCGCTCTGTCTGGCGGGCGAGCCAGCGCTCGTACCCGGCCTCGTCGCGGGACGTGCGGTCGGGGCAGGGCGCGGGAGACGCGATGCCTTCGGGACCGCAGTCGCCGCCGGAGGCGCGCAGCGTCGCGGAGCCGAGTCGCCCCGCCGGTCGCTGCGCCGATGCGTCCGTCGGTTCCATGCCGGGCATCTATCCATGCGCGCCGCGGGTGAACCCCGCGGGCGGGCGAGGTCCGTCTCACCGGTGTCCGTCCACGCGACGGCCGTGAGGTGGTCCGAGCGGCGCGGTGGGACCTCCGCGCAGCCCCGCACGACACTGCGGAAACGCCGCAGCTCTCGCCGTTGCGCCTGCGGATGCCCACGGCCCGGCGGCCGACGATCTTCCCGGGTATGGAGTCCCGTCCCGCGGGCCGTGTGGTGTCGACCACACGCCGCTCCCGTCTTCGTCCGGCGCGCGCCTCGGTGCTCGCGCTCTCCGTCCTCGCGTCGTGCGTCCCGGCCGTCGCCGCGGCGCAGGGCCCCGTGCCCGACGCGGCGACCCTCCGCGCGATGGACCGTGTCCTCGAGGAGCGCATGGAGGCCAACGGAGCCCCGAGCGCCGCGCTGGCGGTCGTCGCCGACGGCCGGGTCGTGCACGCGCGCGGCTTCGGCGACGCCGACGCTCGCGGCCGCGCGACCACCCCCGACACGCCGTTCGTCATCGGCTCGGCGACGAAGCCGATCACCGCCCTCGCCGTCATGCAGCTCGTCGACGCGGGGAAGGTCGATCTCGACGACCCGGTCCGGCGCTACGTGCCCGAGCTCCGGCTCGCCGACGACGCCGCGGACCGCATCACGGTCCGCCACGTGCTGCAGCACACGAGCGGCCTGCCGTCGAACGCGTCCGGCGGTCCCGTCCTCAAGGGCGTCTCCGACGGCACCGCGTTCGACGCGATCGCGGAGCTGGAGGGCGCGGACCCCGCCGCGGCTCCCGGCACGGAGATGGAGTACGTCAACGCCAACTACGTGATCGCGGGCCTCGTCGTGCAGCGGGCCTCGGGTGAACTCTACGGACGCTACGTCGAGCGCCACATCTTCCGGCCCCTGAGGATGACGAGGAGCTTCGCGGCGCTCGCGCCCGCCCGCCGCGCCGGGCTCGCCACCGGCCACCGCTACGTCTTCGGTCTCACCGACGCGACCGGGCCGACCTTCCGGCCGGGGCTGCTCGCGGCGGGGTACCTCATGTCCTCGGCCCGCGACCTCGGGCGCTTCGTCGCGATGCTCCTCGCCGACGGGGTGGGAGCCTCCGGCGAGAGGATCGTCTCGGCGCGCGGCGTGCGCGCGCTCATGGCGCCGGGAGCGCACGGCACGCAGCTGGGACCGTGGGCCGACGGCGTCGATTCGCGGTACGCGATGGGCTGGTTCGTCGGCGGGCCGTGGGACGAGCCGGCCGTGCTGCATCCCGGTGACACCGTCGACTCCAGCTCGCTCGTCGTCCTCCTCCCGCGCCGGCGCACGGCGGTCGTCACGCTCGTCGGAGCGAGCCAGGAGCTCCCCGTCCCGGGCAACCCCGCGGCGATCACGCGCCTGCAGCGCAACGCGGTCGACGTCCTGCTCGGCGCCCCGGTCGACACCGGGACGTCCGCGCGCCGCTTCGCGCTCGTCGTCGACCTCGTGCTGCTGCTCCTCCTCGCCGCGGCCGCGACGGCGCTGGCCCGAGCGGTCGTGGACCTCCGTCGCCGACGCGCCGCGCGCCACCCCGGACGCGCGCTCGTCGCGCTTCCCCTGCGGTTCGTCGGCGTCGCGCTCATCCTCGCCTACCCGCCCCTCACCGGGCTCGGGTGGGGGGCGATGCGCGGATGGCATCCCGACCTCGCCGCGGCGCTCGCGCTCATCGCCCTGGTGCTGTTCGCGGCCGCCGCGGTCCGGGTGGCGTGGCTCGCCCGCGGACCGCAGGCGCAGACCGCACCGCCCACATCGGAACGCGAAGCGGCGCGTCCCGTCGTCGCGGCGTGATGTCGTGTCGTCCATGACCGACGACCGCGCCGCCGACCCGGGAACGCACATCGTGACGCTCGCCGACGGGACGCCGCTCGTCGTGCGGCCGATCCGCCCGGAGGACCGCGACGACCTCGTCGAGGGCTTCCGGCGCTGGAGCGCCGAGTCGCGCTACCGCCGGTTCCTCGGCGGCGTCTCGGAACTGCGCCCCCGGCTGCTGGAGTACCTCACGTCCGTCGATCATCACGGGCACGAGGCGCTCGTCGCGCGCGACGCGGCGACCGGGGAGGGTGTCGCCGTCGGGCGGTTCATCCGCGACGCCGACGACCCCCGGCGGGCGGAGATGGCGCTCGCCGTCGGCGATGACTGGCACGGACGCGGCGTCGGAACGGCGCTGCTCGGTCTCCTCGTCGACCGCGCCCGTGAGGAGGGCGTGGAGATGTTCACCGCCTCGGTCCTCGGGGAGAACACCCCGATGATCGCGGTGCTCGCCTCGATCGGCGAGCCGCACGTCGTCGGTCGTGAGGGCAGCGTGGTGGAGCTGGAGATCCCGCTCCCGGACGAGGGCGTGGGCGAGCACCTCGCCGATCTCCTGCGGGCCGCCGCCGCGGTGCCCCGAGCCTGAGGCTGTACGCCACGACGTCGCGGTCACGTCGCGCGCCCCCGCCCGCCGTCGCGGTCGACTACGGACCCCGGCCGGGGTCCTCCACCGATGCCGCGAAGCTCGTCATGCGGTGGCATCGGGGCATGACGACGACCGATCTCACCGACCATCCGGCCACGGTGCTCACCTGCCCCGACTGCGGGGCGCGCAACCGCATCCGGCCGATCGAGCGCGGGACGCCCGCGTGCGCCCGCTGCCATCGCCGGCTGCCGTGGATCGTCGATGCCGACGACACGACGTTCGCCGCCCAGGCTGCGTGCTCGGTGCCGGTCGTCGTCGACCTCTGGGCGTCGTGGTGTGGACCGTGCCGAGCGGTCGCCCCCGTGCTCGCCCAGCTCGCCGAGCGTCACGCCGGCAACGTGAAGGTCGTCAAGGTCGACGTGGATCGCAGCCCTCGGCTCGCGGCCGACTTCGGCGCTCAGTCGATCCCGCTCCTCGTCGTCCTGCGCGACGGGCGCGAGGTCGATCGCATCGTCGGGGCGACGGGGCTCGCGGCCCTCGAGGCGCGGCTCGCGCCGCACCTCTGACGGCTCACCAGCCGTCGGCGCGGGAGGCCCTGGCGA
>JBFIDS010000306.1:0-4891 GCA_041603715.1 Paraconexibacter sp.
CGGCGGCCGCGGGCCTGCGTCTAGGCTCAGTCCGCGACGACCCGCACGTCCACGCCGAGAACGCGGTAGGTGTCGAGCGCACGCCGGTCACGCGTGGCGAGGGGGATCTTGTGGGCCCGTGCCGTGGCGCCGACGAGCGCGTCGTACACGGCCCCGCCCGCGACCTCCCCGGTGCCGAGCTCGTCGAGCAGTCGTGCGGCGTCGCGAGGCGGGAGGAACCGCGACTGCGGGAACGTCGCCGCGAGGAGCCGGGCCACCGTGCCGGCCGGGCGCCGCGCGGGTGCCGGGAGCCGTGTCAGGACCGAGAACGTCTCGAACGCCGCGTGACCCGCGAGGCCGAGCTCATGTCCCCGGGCCGCCCGGACGGCCGACGCGTGGTGCGCGTGATCGGCGACGCACAGGGCGACGGCGATGCTCGTGTCGCACAGCAGCTTCGGTCGCTCACCGCTGGTCGGCATCACGGAGGGCGCGGACGAGGTCGTCGTCGATCGTGGTCCCGCTCGCCGGGATGACAAGGCGTCCGTCCCGCTCCTCCAGCGTGTCGTCGGTGAGCGGGGTGACGCGCAGGGAGGCGCCCTCGGCCGTGACCTCGACCTCCCCCGGCCCGAGGCCGAGACGCTCGCGCAGTGGCTTGGGAATCACCAGTCGCCCGGCCTTGTCGATGGTTGCCCGCATGGTTCGACGGTACCACCGGCGATGCCCACGATCACCACCTCATCCCTTGCGCCGCCGCGTGCGCTTCTTCGTCGGATGCGACCGGCGCGGCAGGGACCGGACCGGCCTCTCGTGGGGCACGAGGAAGATCTCGTTCTCGATCGCCTCGAGCGCGGTGCGCATGACCGCGGCGGCGCTGCCGAGCGACGCATCGCCGTGCACGGGCTCCACGGACAGGGCGAAGGTGCCGCCGAGCAGCTCGTGGAGGATCTCGGGGATCGTGCGCTCGCCGGGGCCGTGGATCGCCTGCGACTGCGCCATGTGCGCACCGATCTGCGAGAGGAACGCGCCGATCTCGACGACGGCGGCGGTGAACTCGTCGACCGCGTCCGACATGGGGGGAGGTGTGGTGTCCATACCCCCATGAGGGACGAACGCCGAAACTTCGCCCCCCTCCGGACCGAGATTCCGCTAGCGCCCGGACGACGCGCCGGTCTCCGGGCGCTGCTGCCGCGAGACGCCGCCCGGCAGCGCTCGGCGGACCTGCGGGTAGCGCGTCGTCGTGCCCTGGAACGTGACGTCGGGCGCGAGGCTGCACCCCGGCGTGCTCGTCGGCGGCTTCGGCCCGCCGACGTGGTTGCAGTCGAAGCTCGGGATCGCGAACTTGCTCGGGTCCGCGATCCCCGAGGCGAGAGCGCCCGGTGGCAGGTAGGAGTTGCCACGGTTGTCGGGCGTGCGCTGCGCGGCCGGCAGCGTCTGCGACCCGGCGACGATGAGCTGGGGGAGCACGTGTCCGTTGCTCTGCGACCCGGGGGGCGGGGGGATCTTCAGCGCGAGAGCCGAGGGGCCGGTGCCGAGGAAGTCCGACACGGTCGGCTGCTGCAGCTCGAGGAACTCGAGGATCGGGTTGAGCTCGGCGAGGAGCGGGCCGGTGGCGGCGAGCGTCGGGCGCAGTCCGCGGAGCACCCGCGACAGAGCGGGGAAGCCGCGGTCGCCGGCGCGGATGAGCGCGGGCAGGGCGTCGAACAGCCCTCGCAGGTCGGGCGACGCCGCGCCGAGCGAGCGGACCGTGGGCGGGAGGTCCTCCAGGACGTCCTCGAGGTCCTCGACGACCGGCGTCGTGTCGCGCGAGAACCGCGACAGCCGCGTGAGCGTGCGGCGGGACTCGCGCAGGAACGTCGGGAAGATCCGCACGCTCTCGGAGAGCGCGTCGCGGCGCGCCGACAGCGTGCCGAACACCACCTCCGAGTCCGTGATGAAGCCCTGCAGCGCCGCTTCGTTGCGGGTGATCGCCTCGAAGGTCGCGCCGGTCGAGCGGACGAGCTCCGCGAGCGTGTCCTGACGCGCGCGCAGAACGCCGACGACGCCGGCCGCGTTCTCCGCGAAGCGCGGCAGGTTGCCGAGCGCGTCGTTGAGGTCCTGCCCGCGGCCCCGGCCGGCGCGGGCGGCGCTCGCCTGCCACTGGCGGAACGCGACCTTCGTGTCGGGATCGAAGATCCGCAGGAGCTCGTCGAACTCGACCGTCTCCTCGACGTTGTCGTCCGACAGTCGCCCGCCCTCGGGGATGGCCTCCGCGTCGCGGTCGCCGAGCGTGAGCTCGACGTAGGTCTCGCCGAGCAGCGTCTTCTGCCGCAGCGCCGCGCGGGCGTCCGTCCGCAGCGGCGCGTAGCGCGCGTCTAGCTCGATCGTCGCGAGCGTGCGGTTCCCCGCCGGGTCCAGGCGCTTCTCCACGACCTTCCCGACCGGCACGCCCGCCACCCGCACGTCCGCCTGCACGGCGAGCGCGGTCGCGTCGGTGAAGGAGACGTCGGCCCGGTAGCCCTTCGGCTGCAGCGGCGTCGAGCCACCGAAGGCGAGGTAGAGGAAGATGAGAAGACCGACGCACGACAGCGCGAACGCGGTCATGACGGCGATGCCCAGCGGCGTCGTCGCGCGCTTGTTCATCGTCCGCCCCCTCTCGCTGCCGAGGTGTCCGGGTCGTCGCACAGACCGGCGAGGAGGGGCGAGAGCGCCATCCCGAACTCCAGCTCGGGCAGCAGGCGAACGAGGCTCGCCAGCGTCGTGCACGTCCCCGTGAGGAAGATCGGGCGCATCGGACCGTTCGCGTCGTCGATGTTGATGAGGTTCGCGCCCTGATGGGCCGTCCACGCGAACCAGAAGAGGTAGCCCTCCTCACGGCCCTCCCTCGGCGCTTCGCGGCCGTCGGGGTTGAACGCGAGCATGTTGAAGAGCGAGTTGAGGACCGTGCTCGCCCGGCGCAGCTCCGGCGTCGCCGCGGCGAGGCCCTCCGCGGCGGGCGCGAGGTCGCGCACGACCGGACGGGCGGCCCTCACGAACGGGCGAATGTCCCGGCGCACGATCGGCTCCGCCTCGCGGCCGAGCGGCTGCACCTCGGCGTTGGCCCGCTCGAGCGCCCGCACCGCCGGGACGAGGGCGCGGGTCACCGGGCCGAGCTCGCGGGCCAGCGGGCCGACCGACGTGAGCGTCGTCGTCGTCTGGCGCAGCGTGCCGGGCAGCTCCGTGAGCGTCTCGCGCAGCCGTCCGTCCTCCGAGGCGATCGCCGCGAAGGTGGCGTTCGCGGTCGCGACGAGGCGCGAGAGGTCCTCCGGGCGCTCGGCGAGCTTGCCCGTGAGGCCCGCGAACGACGACACGGCACGGCGCAGCGCCAGGCGCTCCTGTGCGAGCGCCCGGTTCACCCGTGCGAGATCGCGCGCTGTCGGGCCGAAGCGCTCGAAGACCTCCGCGAGGTCCGAACCGCGCTCGCGCAGGCCCGTGCCGGCGCCGTCGATGAGCAGCGTCAGGTAGTCGCGGGTGCGCACGTCGAGCTCGGAGAGGATCTCGTCGAGCTCGACGTCGCCGAGCGTGTTCTGCAGCGGGATCCGGTGGTCCTCCCCGGCCGCGGGCACCTCACGGCTTCCGGGGAGCAGCTGCAGGTAGAGGTCCTTGAGCGGGGTCCGCGGCCGCAGGAGGGCGCGGGCGTCCTCGCGGATGAGGCCCTCCTCGACGTACTGCTTCTCGATCGCGAGCTCGAGCCGGGCCCGGCCGTCGACCAGCTCCGCGTCCGTGATCTTCCCGATCTCGACCCCGGCGACCTGGACCGTCTGGTTCTGGCCGGGGGTGAGGCCCTGGACCTCGTCGAGCGTCGCGTACATCCGCACCGTGTCCTCGGAGAGGACCGGGAACCGGGCGCCCTGCTCGGCGAGGATGTACGCGCCGACGCCGATGCCGATCCCCATCAGCGCGAGGATCGCGACGAACGCGCTCATGTTCTTGCGCAGCGCGAGCATCAGCCCGATCCGCCCTTCACCGCGGAGGCGACGTCGGAGGGGGTCGCGAGCCGCGGGAGCACGCGGCGCGTGTCGTCGCCGGCCTTCATGTCCCGCCGCAGCGCCCGCAGCGCGGCCTGCAGCGCGCGGCGCGACCGCCGCTGTGCCGCGGGGGAGGACGGGTCGGTCCGCACCGCGCGCGGTGGATCGGCGGGCGTCGAGCGCAGGTCGGGCGCCGACTGCGTCTCGCAGGCGACGTCGGGTCGGAGGGGCGGCCGCTGTGGCTGCGCGGGCGGGTTGACGCCGCGCATCGGCGTCGAGCTCGTGCCGAGCAGCCCGTTGCCGAGCGTGAACGTCTCGAGTCCGCCCGTGCCGAGCACCTTGAACCACTGGCCGTTGGCGTCCGAGGAGCGGCTCTCGCCGGCGAGCCCGACGAGCGACTTCGGGAACTCCTGGTGCACGGGGCCGCTCGCCGGGAACTTCGTGTCCTCGACCGTGTCGTTGCCGAACGGGATGAGGACCTCGTTGGCGCACGAGCTGAGCGCGCGCAGCTCGCCGAGCAGGGGCACCGCGCGGCGCGAAGTGCTCGCGAGCGGGCGCGTGGCGCGGCGGAGGTCAGCGGAGAGCCCGCGCAGCTCGTCGGCCGAGACGAGCCCGCGGAGCTGGCGCACGAGCGGGAGGATCGCGTCGACGGCGGGTCCGGTCGAGCGGACCGCCGGGGTCGCGATCCGGGCGAACCGGCGCACGGGCGGGAACGCCGCGTCGAGCGAGGCGAGCGTGGGAGTGGCGGCGTCGAGCGTGCGCGGCAGCTCGCGGATCGCGGCACGCAGGTCCGCCTGGCCGCCGGCGAGCGCCGCCGCCGACGTGTTGAAGTTGACGACGAGGTTGCGCAGCGCGCTGGAGTCGTCGGCGATCGCGGCCGCCACGATGCCCTGATCGCGGACGAGGTCGCCGAGGTCGCCCTCCCGCTC
>JBFIDS010000307.1:0-4887 GCA_041603715.1 Paraconexibacter sp.
CCTCGGCGGGCGGCCGGGCGACGCTCGCGTAAGGCCGCGCCCGCTCGCGGACGCCCGCGGGGGGAAGCAGCAGCCCGAGGGCGCGGGCCGGCGTCGAGCAGTACTCGCCCGCCATCCAGATCGCGAGGTCGACGAGATCGGGGGGAAGCGACTCGGGGAGGACGCGGCGGACCTCGGCGAGCTCGTGGTCGCTGTGGTCGGTGACGGCGGTGACGACGGCCCGGATCGTCCGGCGGGCGAACGGGACCTCGAGCAGCGCACCGACGCCGACGCCGTGTGGGCGCACGTAGTCGAACGGCCCGCGCAGCGCGCGGGCCGTCGTGAGCGGCTCGACCTGGACGACCGTCCCCATCCGGCCCTCGACGATACGCGCCGCGGCGGCGCGAGCCGGTCCTCGCCGGCCCGCCCTGACGGGGACGCCGTCCGCGGGACCGCCATATGCGGGGTCGCACGGACGCCGTCGCCCCCACGCCCCGGACGACGTCCGCGGGACCGGCATATGCGGGGTCGCTCGGACGTCATCGCCCACCCACCCGGGACGACGTCCGTGGGACCGCCATAAGCGGGGTCGCACGGACGCCGTTCCCCTGACGCGGCGAGGGCGGCCTCCCGGGCCCCCCACGGACGATGAAGCGGGTGTCGGGTGGGGCTAGAGGCCGGCGGCGTCGCGCAGGGCGTCGGCCTTGTCGGTCTTCTCCCACGCGACGTCGAGGTCCTCGCGGCCCATGTGACCGTAGGCGGCCGTCGGGACGTACTGCGGCTTGTGCAGGCCGAGGGTCTCGCGGAAGGCGCCCGGACGCATGTCGAAGTGCTCGTCGACGAGCTGGGCGATCTTCGCGCGGCCGATCTTCTCGGTGCCGAACGTCTCGACCATGATCGAGACCGGACGGGCGACGCCGATCGCGTAGGCGACCTGGACCTCGCAGCGGTCCGCGAGGCCGGCGGCGACGAGGTTCTTCGCGACCCAGCGCGTCGCGTACGCCGCGGAGCGGTCGACCTTCGACGGGTCCTTGCCCGAGAACGCGCCGCCGCCGTGGCGGGCCATGCCGCCGTAGGTGTCGACGATGATCTTGCGGCCGGTGAGTCCCGCGTCGCCCACGGGGCCGCCGATGACGAAGCGGCCGGTCGGGTTGACGAGGAAGTCCTTGCGCACCGCGTCGGCGTCGAGCATCTCGGCGGGAAGCGTCGGAAGGATCACGTTCTCCCACAGATCGTCGGTGATCTGCTCGCGCGTCGCGTCCTCGTCGTGCTGGGTCGAGATGAGGATCTTCTCGATCGCGACCGGCTTGCCGTCCTGGTAGCGGACCGAGACCTGCGTCTTGCCGTCGGGGCGCAGGTAGCCGAGCGTCCCGTCGTGCCGGACCGCGGCGAGGCGCTGGGCGAGCTGGTGGGCCCACGTGATCGGCGCCGGCATCAGGTTCGGCGTCTCGTTCGTCGCGTAGCCGAACATCATCCCCTGGTCGCCGGCGCCCGCGAGGTCGAGCTCGTCGGCCGAACCGGCCGAGCGCTTCTCGTCGGCCTCGTCGACGCCCTGGGCGATGTCCGCCGACTGCTTGTCGATCGCGTTGAGCACCGCGCAGGAGTCGGCGGAGACGCCGAGGTCGCCGTCGTTGTAGCCGATACGGCGGATCGTCTCGCGCACGACGTGCTGGATGTCGACGTACGTGTTCGTGGTGATCTCGCCCGAGACGACGACGAGGCCGGTATTCACGAGCGTCTCGCAGGCGACACGCGAGTAGGGGTCATCCGCGAGGCACGCGTCGAGCACCGAATCCGAGATCTGGTCGGCGACCTTGTCGGGGTGGCCCTCGGTGACGGACTCGGACGTGAACAGGTACTCATTGTCGGCGTAGGAACTCATGGGGATCGAGAATGCCTCTCGGTCGGAAAATTGGCGGCCGCGACCTTACCACGGTCGTGTCAACCTTTGTCGGGGCCTCGCCGGCCCCCGCGCCGGGCCGACCCGCGCACGTTCGTCCTGCGGCGCGCCGCCCTGCCCACCACGGGGCGTGCACGAGACGGCGCGGCCGGGCCGTGGGCGACCGGCCCGGGACCGACGTGCTCGCCGCGCTACCGGCGTTCGCTGCGGCGCTGGGTGCGCTCGTTGAAGTCGATGATCACCGGGACGCCGTCGAGCGCGTAGCGGCTGCGCAGGCGGTTCTCGATGAAGTAGGCGTAGTCGCGCGTCACGCGGTTGCGCGAGTTCACCTGGATCGCGAACCGCGGCGGGCGCTCGTCGATCTGCGCCATGTAGATGAGCTTCAGGCGGTGGCCCTGCTTCGCCGGCGGCTGGCGGTCCTGCACGACGTCGGAGAGGAAGCGGTTGAGCTCCGACGTCGGGATCCGGCCGCGCATCCGGTCGCCGAGCGTGATCGCCTCGGTGAGGATCCGGGCGACGTGGCGGCCGGTGAGCGCGCTCGCGGTGAGGACCTTCGGCCGCAGCCGCAGCTTGCGGTGGGCCCGTGCGCGCTCGTGATCGAGGTCGGCCTCGGTCATCGCGTGCTCGTCCCACTTGTTGAGGACGAGCGCGGTCGCGCAGCCCTCCTGCATCGCGAGCTCGGCGATCCGCAGGTCCTGCGCGGTGATGCCGTCCGCCGCGTCGCAGATGACGAGCGCGACGTCCGCCCGCTCGACCGCGCGCTGGGAGCGCAGCGTCGTGAAGTACTCGACGGACTCCTGGACCTTCGCCTGGCGGCGCATGCCCGCGGTGTCGACGATGATGAGCCTGCGCCCGTCCACCTCGAGGGGGAGGTCGATCGCGTCACGGGTCGTGCCCGCGACGTCCGAGACGATGACGCGCTCGGACCCGACGAAGCGGTTGAGCAGCGTCGACTTGCCGACGTTCGGACGGCCGATGAGCGCGAGGCGAAGGACGTCGTCGTCGTCGCCCTCCTCGTCCTCGGGCGGGAGCAGCTCGACGATGCGGTCGAGCAGATCGCCCGTGCCGAGGCCCTGCGCGGCGCTCACCGCGTGCGGCTCCCCGAGCCCGAGGCCGTAGAACTCCGCCGAGTTGGGGACCTCGTGGGCGCTGTCGACCTTGTTCGCAGCGAGGATAAGCGGCCGGTCCTGGCGGCGCAGGAGGTCGGCGAGCTCCTCGTCGCCGGGGCGGATGCCCGCGCGCGCATCGACGACGAGGACGGTCACCGCGGCCTCGGAGATCGCGGCGCGGGCCTGCTCGCGGATCGACTGCCCCATCGGGTCGTCGTCGAGCTCGTCCATCCCGCCCGTGTCGACGAGCAGGAAGCGGCGCCCGTTCCACTCGCAGGCGATCTCCTTGCGGTCCCGGGTGATGCCGGGACGCTCGTGGACGACGGCCTCACGGGAGTTCGTGAGCCGGTTGACGAGCGAGCTCTTCCCGACGTTCGGGTAGCCGACGATCGCGACCTTGAGCATCAGGCGGCCCCTCGGCGCGCCGCGGACCGGCGTTCGGCGGGCACGAGCGCGACGATGCTCGCGACGACCTCGTCGATCGACAGCCCGGTCGTGTCGAGCACGTGGGCGTCGCCGGCGGCGACCATCGGGGAGTGCTCGCGGCCCGCGTCGCGCTCGTCGCGCTCGATGACCTCCTCGACCGGGACGCCGCGGCGCACCGCGCGCTCGTGCGGGTCGGCGTCGAGCCACACCTTCACCTCGGCGTCCGGGGCCACGACGGTGCCGATGTCCCGGCCCTCCGCCACCCAGTCGCCCTGCGCGATGAGCGCGCGCTGCCGCTCGACGAGCGCGCTGCGCACCACCGGGTCGACGGCGACCTGGGAGGCGGCCTGCGCGGCCGGCGGAGTGCGGATCGCCTCGCTCACGTCCTCGCCGTCGAGGAGGACGCGCTCCCCGTCGAACGCGATGTCGAGCGACGACGCGTCGACCGGCGCGCCCGCCCGGGCGGTCGCGAGGCCGACGCAGCGGTACATCGCCCCGGTGTCGAGGTACGTGAAGCCGAGCGCGTCGGCGGCGAGCCGCGCGACGGTGCTCTTGCCGGCCCCGGCGGGACCGTCGATCGCGACGAGCATCGGCCGATCTTCCCAGGGTTCGTGCGCCGGGGCGCTCAGGCGCCCGGGAGGAGGGCGGCCATGTCGCCCCGGAAGCCGGGGTAGGACACGGCCGCAGCGTCCATCCCGACGACGTCGACGCCCTCGCGGGAGGCCATCCCGGCGATCGCGCCGAGCATCGCGAGCCGGTGGTCCCCGTGCGAGTGGATCGTGCCGCCCCGCAGACCGCCGGTCCCGGTGACGACGAAGCCGTCCGGGGTTCCCTCGATCTCCGCGCCGAGTCCACGCAGGCCCTCCACGACGCGCGCGATGCGATCGGACTCCTTGTACTTGAGCTCCTCGGCGCCACGGACGACCGTCTCGCCCTCGGCGAAGCAGCCGAGCAGCGCGACGAGCGGCAGCTCGTCGATCGCGAGGGGGACCTCGTCGGGCTCGACGACCGTCCCCACGAGGGGGGCGCTCGTGACGTCGAGGTCGCTCACCGGCTCGTGCGCGGGGATCGCCCCGTCCCGGGGCGGATCCTCGAGCTCGCCCACGACGATGCCCCCCATCCGGCGCAGGATCCGGACGAACCCCGTCCGCGTCCAGTTCGTCCCCGTGCCCCGCACGATGATCTTCGACCTCGGGACGAGGACCCCCGCGGCGATCGCGAACGCCGCGCTCGACGGGTCCCCGGGCACGGTCAGCTCCTCGAGGACGAGCTCGTCGACGTTCGTGAGATGGATGGCGAGCCCCTCGCGGCGGATGCCGACGCCCGCGGCGGCGAGCATCCGCTCGGTGTGGTCGCGGCTCGCGACGGTCTCGCGGACGATCGTCTCGCCGTCGGCGCCGAGCCCGGCGAACAGGATGCACGACTTCACCTGCGCGCTCGCGACCGGCATCTCGTAGTCGATCGCGCGCAGCC
>JBFIDS010000308.1:0-4860 GCA_041603715.1 Paraconexibacter sp.
CCTTCACGATCGCCTCGTAGGCCTTCACGCGGCCGACCGTGTCGTCGGACTTGATCGTGAGCATCTCCTGCAGCGTGTAGGCGGCGCCGTACGCCTCGAGCGCCCACACCTCCATCTCGCCGAACCGCTGGCCACCGAACTGCGCCTTCCCGCCGAGCGGCTGCTGCGTGACGAGCGAGTACGGGCCCGTCGAGCGGGCGTGGATCTTGTCGTCGACGAGGTGGTGGAGCTTGAGGATGTACATGTAGCCCACCGTCACCTGCTGCTCGAACGGCTCGCCGGTGCGGCCGTTGAACAGCGTGAACTTGCCCGACGCACGACGACCCGGGGGCCGGGACTCGTCGACGTCCATGCGGATGAGGCCGCCGTTCTTCTCGTGCTCCTTCTGCCAGCTCACGAGCGCGTCGTCGACCTGCTCGACGGACGCGCCGTCGAACACCGGCGTCGAGACGTAGACCTTGTGGCGCTCGCCACTGGCCTTCTCGAGGTACTGCCGGGTCTTGTAGGCCTCGGAGCCGTCGTCGTACCAGCCCTGCGCCGCGGCCCAGCCGAGGTGCGTCTCGAGGATCTGCCCGACGTTCATGCGGGACGGAACGCCGAGCGGGTTGAGGATGACGTCGACCGGCGTGCCGTCCTCGAGGAACGGCATGTCGTGCTCGTCGACGATCTTCGAGATGACGCCCTTGTTGCCGTGGCGGCCGGCGAGCTTGTCGCCCTCGGAGATCTTGCGCTTCTTGGCGACGAACACGCGGACGAGCTCGTTGACGCCCGGCGGCAGGTCGTCCCCGGCCTCGCGGTTGAAGGTCATGACGTCGATGACGACGCCACCCTCGCCGTGGGGCACCTTGAGCGACGTGTCGCGGACCTCGCGCGCCTTCTCCTTGAAGATCGCCCGGATGAGCTTCTCCTCGGCGGTGAGCTCGGTCTCGCCCTTCGGCGTGACCTTGCCGACGAGCAGGTCGCCCGATCCGACCTCGGCGCCGATGCGGACGATGCCGCGATCGTCGAGGTTGCGCAGCGACTCCTCGGAGCGGTTCGGGATGTCGCGCGTGATCTCCTCGTCACCGAGTTTCGTGGTGCGCGCGTCGATCTCGTACTCCTCGATGTGGATCGAGGTGAGCTCGTCGTCCTTCACGAGCCGCTTGCTGAGGATGATCGAGTCCTCGAAGTTGTAGCCCTCCCACGACATGAAGGCGACCATGAGGTTCTTGCCGAGCGCCATCTCGCCGTGGTCGGTCGAGGCGCCGTCGGCGAGCACGTCGCCGGCCTTGACCTCCTCGCCCGTGCGCACGCGGATCTTCTGGTGGATGAGCGTGCCCTGGTTGGACCGCATGAACTTCTGGAGCTCGTACTCCTTGCGGTCGTCGCCGTTCTCGATGACGATCGACTCCGCATCGACGAACGCGACCGTGCCGTCGATCTCGGAGAGGAGGACGTCGCCGGTGTCGAGCGCCGCGCGGCGCTCCATGCCCGTGCCGATGACCGGGGCGTCCGCCTTGAGGAGCGGCACGGCCTGGCGCTGCATGTTCGAGCCCATGAGCGCGCGGTTGGCGTCGTCGTGCTCGAGGAAGGGGATCATCGCCGTCGCGACCGACCAGATCTGCTGCGGCGAGACGTCCATGAGGTCGACGTCCTTGGGCGTCGCCGTGACGTACTGGCCGGACTGCGTGCGGCAGACGACCTCGGGACCCTGGAGCTTCCCGGTCTTCTCGTCGACCGGGTGGTTGGCCTGCGCGACGAGGCGCGGCTCCTCCTGGGTCGCGTCGAGGCGGACGATCTCGTCGGTGAGGACGCCGTCCTTCACCACGCGGTAGGGCGTCGTGACGAAGCCGTGCTCGGAGACCTCGGCGAAGCTCGACAGCGAGCCGATGAGGCCGATGTTCGGCCCCTCCGGCGTCTCGATCGGGCACATCCGGCCGTAGTGGGTGGGATGGACGTCGCGGACCTCGATCGGCGCGCGCTCGCGGGTGAGGCCGCCGGCGCCGAGGGCCGACAGGCGGCGACGGTGCGTGAGGCCGGCGAGCGAGTTCGTCTGGTCCATGAACTGCGAGAGCTGCGAGGAGCCGAAGAACTCCTTCTGCGCGGCGACGACCGGGCGGATGTTCACGATCGTCTGCGGCGTGATCGTGTCCTCGTCCTCGGTCGTGAGGCGCTCGCGCACGACGCGCTCCATCCGGTAGAGGCCGATGCGGAAGGCCTCCTGGATGAGCTCGCCGACGGTCCGCAGGCGCCGGTTGCCGAAGTGCTCGTACTCGTCGAGGTGCTCGGCGACGGGCTCGCGCGGCATGACGGCCGCCTCGGCGGCATAGTCCTTGATCTCGACCTCGGGGTCCTCGGGCAGGCCGAGGAGCTTGGGGAGCGAGACGAGCTCCTTGATGAGGGCGACGATGTCGTCCTGCGTGAGGGTGCGGGTGTCGAGGTCGATGTCGAGCCCGAGCCGCGAGTTCAGCTTGTAGCGCCCGACGCGCGTGAGGTCGTAGCGCTTGGCGTCGAAGAAGAGCTGCTGCAGGAGCGCGTAGGCGGCGTCGACCGACGGCGGCTCGCCCGGACGCTGCTTCTTGAAGAGCTCGATGAGCGCGCCCTTCTTCGTCTTCGTCGCCTCGGTGTCCGCCTCGATCGTGTTGCGGATGTAGGCGGAGCCCTCGAACTGCTCGAGGAGCTCGGCGTCGAGACGCTGGACGTCGTCCTCGGTCTCCTCGACGGCCCCGTCCACCTCGGGGTTGTACGCCATCGCCCGCAGGAGGACCGTGACCGGCAGCTTGCGCTTGCGGTCGATCCGGACGAAGACCTTGCCCTTCTTGTCGATCTCGAGCTCGAGCCACGAGCCACGAGCCGGCATGAGGTTCGCCGTGAAGACCTGCTTCTCGCGGTCCTTGGGCTCCATGAGGTAGGCGCCCGGCGAGCGGACGAGCTGCGTGACGACGACGCGCTCCGTGCCGTTGATGATGAACGTGCCCCGGTCCGTCATCCACGGGAAGTCGCCCATGAAGACGGACTGCTCGCGGATCTCGCCCGTCTCGTGGTTGATGAACGCCACCGTGACCGTGAGCGGCCGCGAGTAGGTGAGGTCCTTCTCGCGACACTCCTCGATCGTCGCGGAGGGCTCGTCGAAGACGAACTCGCCGAAGCTGACCGCGAGGTGCCCCGTGTAGTCCTCGATCGGCGAGATGTCGTCGATCGTCTCCCGCAGTCCGCCCTTCTCGGTGTCGACGAGCCAGTCGAACGACCGCTTCTGGATGTCGATCAGGTTGGGGACGTCGAGGGTGCGGTTCAGGCGCGCGAAGGAACGGCGCGTCCGCGGGGCATCAACACGAGGCACGACGGGCGACTCCTCAGGGAGGTCGGAACGGGCGAGAGGGTGCATCCGCGCAGGGTGCGCAAAACGCGACCAGCGAAGATAGCACAGCGAGAAGCGGTCCCCCGGAAGGGGACGATCGGCGCTCACGGACCCCGCCCTGTGCGATTCCGCGTATGTGGCGCGGGCGCGTGCTTCTGGGCGGCTACGACTATTGGCCGATCGCCCAAGGGTAGCCGGTCAGGGCGATTCTGGGAAGCCGACGCGTTCGCCGGCGCCGCCCTACGGGAGCCGGCCGACCCAGAGAAGCGAGAACGCCCCGGCGATGAGGAGGAAGGCGAGCCCGCCGCCCGCGAACGCTGCGGTGATGTCGCGCTCCTCCTCCTCGCTGCCGAGCTGGGAGCCGAGCCGCTCGTACACCGTCGAGAGCTGGGCGGCGTCGATCGCGTCGAAGAACTCGCCGCCCGAGGCCTGCGCGATCTGGCGCAGCGACTCGGGGTCGGGCGGGACCGAGACCACCTGCGGGATCCCGAAGCGGTCGAGCTGGAGGAGCTGGCCGTCGGGCGTGCCGAGCGCGACGGTGTAGATCGGAACGCCGAGCTGGCGTGCCTGCTCGGCGGCGCCGACCGGGTCCGCGCCGCTCGTCGCCTTGCCGTCGGAGAGCAGGATCATCGCGGCCGGGGGGCGCTGGCCGGGATCGGGGGCCGGCGCGCCGGGAGTGCCCTGCTCGCCGCCGGGATCGAGAGCCGCGGGGTCCTGGGCGAGCGCGCGCAGCGCCGTGCGGATCGCCTCGCCCGTCGCCGTCCCGCCCTGCGGCGAGAGCGTCGCGAGCCCGATGCGCAGCGGGTCGCGCTCCGTCGTGGGGAACTGGAGGACGGACGCGGTGCTCGAGAACGCGACGAGCCCCACGCGGACCTCGTCGGGGACCTCGTCGAGGAACCGGTTCGCCGCCGAGCGCGCCGCGGCGAGGCGGGTCGGCGCGACGTCGTCGGCCTCCATCGACCCGCTCACGTCCGTGACGAGCATCACCGTCGCCTCCTCGCGCGGCACCGAGACGGTCACCTCCGGGCGGGCGAGCGCGACGGCGAGCGCCGCGATCGCGACGAGGTAGAGCGCCGGCGGCACGTGCCGCCGGATCCCCGGCCCCTTCGGCAGGACGCTCGCGAGCGGCGCGACGCCGGTGAACCGCAGGACGTCGCTGCGCCGGCGACGCTGCGCCTCGACGTAGGCGTAGACGGCGAGCGGCACGAGGAGGAGCGCAGCGAGGAACCACGGGCTCTGGAAGCTCATCGCAGCGCCTCCCCGAGCGTACGCAGCCAGTCCCCTTGCGTGGAGAGGACGACGTGCTCGGCCTGCGCGCGGCGGACGGACCCCGCCACCGCCGCCCGCCGGGCGGCCATCGCGGCCGCGTAGCGCTCGCGGACCCCGTGACGCGACGTGTCCACGCGCAGCTGCGCGCCGGACACCGGGTCGGCGAGATGGAGCTCGCCGACGGCAGGGAGCTCGTCCTCGCGCGGGTCTCGGACCTCGCACACGAGCACGGCGTGCCGCTGACGGAGCACCGC
>JBFIDS010000309.1:0-4838 GCA_041603715.1 Paraconexibacter sp.
GCGGCCGGCCGCACGAACCGTGACGCGGACCGTGCCGGTCGCGCGGCGGGTGATCGGCGCGAGCAGGTCGAGCGTGCGGCTGCGCGTGATGATGCGGGCGTGCTCGATCCTCAGCTTCGCCTGCTCCCGACGTGAGGCCGGGCGCGGGGCGGGGCCCTCGGTGTCCGGAGCGGGTCCCGTGACCGGCGGCGCGGGTGCCTGCGGCGGATCGCGGGGCGCGTCGGTGGGTGCCGGCGGGGCCGGGACCGAGACCGGGCCCGGGGACGGCGGCGGAGCAGGAGCCGGGCCCGGGAGCTCCTGCGGCGCGGGGACCGGGTCCGCGACGGGCAGCGGCGTGGTCACGCCCGGGAACGGCAGGCTCGGTGGGCCGGCGTCGCCGTCGCTCGCGATCGCGAGGCGCAGCGTCTCGAAGGCGGGCTTGGCCGAGTAGTCGTCGCGCAGCAGCCCGTAGCCGTTCTCCATCTGGCCCGAAGCGGTGTTGCCGTCGCGCAGGGCGAACGCGTACAGGTCGGTGACCCCGTGGACGCCCCGGGACGCCGTCACCTGCTCGAGGACGGTGCGCAGGACCATCTCCTGGGTCGCCTCGCTGCGCGTCGCGCTCGTCGGGTACCCGGTCTCCCCGATGACGATGTCGGCTTCCCCCACGCCGGCCGCGGGCATGTGCCGCGTGCGCAGGGCCTCGAGCGTCGTGTGGACCGTCGCGGCGATCTGGACGCTCGTCGGCACCGTCGCCGCCGACGGCGGGGACCAGGTGCCCGGATACAGGTTGACCCCGACGAACCCGACCGCGCTGGTGAACGCCGCGCCGCCGGCCTCCCGCAGCTGCGCCCACATCGGCTCGGTCGTCGCCGGGGAGGACCCCGCCGCCCAGTTGAAGCCGACCCGAACGTCGGGCCGACCCGCGGCGTCGAGCTCGTCACGTGCCGCGGGCACGGCGGCGGCGATCGCGTCGATCACCCCGGGGTAGGACCCGTCGCCCGCCCCCGGCGACGGGTTGTTCGGCTCGTTGGCGATGTGGATCGACGACATCCCCGGCAGGGCGGCCAGCCTTCGCACCTGGGTGCGCACCCACGCCGGGTAGCCGGCTGCCTCGGCGGTGCTCGCGGGCCGGTAGCGCAGGACGGCAGAGACCTTCAACCCGTTCGCCGACCACCAGGAGGCCTCGCTCAGCAGGCCGTCGACCGAGGCGTTCGAGACGCCCGTGTAGTCGCCGTACAGGTGCACGACGAAGGGTCGTGACCCACGCAGCGACTGCACCGCGCTCCTCGACCGATCGGCGTTCTCCGGTACGGACGGAGCGACCTCGGAGGTCGCCCCGGCGGCACCCCAGGGAAAGACGCCGAGCTGCAGCCGCTCCTGTGCCCCCGCCGGGGCCGGCGCCGCGGCCGTCAAGGCCACGAGCGCGGCGGCGGCCACGCCGATCCGCCGACCGCGGGTCGGGAGGAGAAACGACGCATGTCGCACACCCTCAGGTGTCGGAGGGGGCGACCGCGAGCGATCACGGGACCCCCCGGGGCTGGACGGGTGTCCGACGCCCCGGCGGCGTGACGACGACCCCGGTCGGCGTCAGGCACGACGTCCCCGCTCAGAACAGCTGGTTCTCGCCGCCGAAGACCTCGGAGACCGAGTCGTCGGTGAAGATGCGCCGGATCGAGTCGGTGAGCAGCTCGGCGCAGCTCAGGACGCGGATGTTGTCGGGGTGGTCGGCCCGCAGCGGAATCGTGTCCGTGACGACGATCTGCTCGAAGCCGCTCGCGGCGAGGTTCTCGTAGGCCCGCCCGGAGAAGACCGGGTGCGTCGCCGCGGCGAAGACCCGCGCGGCCCCCTCGTCGAGCACGGTGCGCCCCGCGGCCTTCAGGGTCCCCGCGGTGTCGATCATGTCGTCGAGGATGATCGCCGTGCGGCCCTTCACGTCGCCGATGACGTAGCCGATCTCCGCGACCTGCTGCGCGGGACGCTCCTTGTCGAGGATCGCGAGCTCGGCGCCGAGCTTGACCGCGAACTTCTTGTTGAGCTTCACGCGGCCGGCGTCGGGCGCGACGACGACGAGATCCGAGAGGCCGAGGTCGTTGAAGTACTGGCTGAGCATCATCAGCGCCGTCATGTGGTCGACGGGGACGCTGAAGAAGCCCTGGACCTGGCCGGCGTGGAGGTCCATCGTGAGCACGCGGTCGGCCCCCGCCGCCTCGAGCATGCGGGCGACGAGGCGGGCCGTGATGGGCTCGCGCGGCGCGCTCTTCTTGTCCTGACGTGAGTACCCGAACCACGGCGTCACGGCGATGACGCGGTGGGCCGAGGCCCCGACCGCCGCGTCGATCATGCACAGCAGCTCCATGAGGGAATCGTTGGCGGTGATGCCCGTCTCGGGGTTGCCGCAGGTCGGCTGGATGATGAAGACGTCCGCCCCGCGGATCGACTCGTCGTAGCGACAGTAGACCTCGCCGTTGCTGAACGTCTTCAGCGTGACGGGCCCGAGGTCTACCCCGAGCTTGTCGGCGATCCGGGCGGCGAGCTCCGGGTTCGCGCGACCGCTGAACAGCATCAGCCGCTTGTCGTAGTCGATCGGGAGGCTCGTGCTCACAGCGGGCGCGAGTCTACGTCCCGGTGCCGACGACGCGCTGACGGCGTCGCTGAATCCGGGCAGGACGGGGATCTGGCTCATGACTTCTCGGCCTCCTCGGCCACGGAGCGGACGCGGTCCGCCCATCCGCTCAGGTTCTTCTGCCGGGCCCGCGCGACACCGAGCGCGCCCGCGGGAATGTCCTCGGTGATGACGGAACCCGCGGCCGTCCAGGCGTCGTCCCCCACGGTGACGGGGGCGACGAACGACGTGTCGACCGACCCCTTCACCCGGGCCCCGATCGTCGTGCGGTGCTTGTGGCGGCCGTCGTAGTTGGCGGTGATCGTCCCCGCCCCGAGGTTCGACGACTCTCCGACGTCCGTGTCGCCGAGGTAGGAGAGGTGCGGCACCTTCGTCCCCGCGCCGATGTCGGAGTTCTTGACCTCGACGAACGTGCCGATCTTGCTGCCCTCGCGCAGGACCGTGCCCGGACGGAGGTAGGCGAACGGTCCGACGGAGACCCCGGCGCGCAGCTCGCAGTCGGTGAGGTAGGCGTGGCGGACCGCGCAGCGGTCCCCGATGCGCGCGTCGATCGCCGTCGTCCCGGGTCCGATGACGCAGTCGGCGCCGATCACCGTGGATCCGCGCAGCACCGTGAACGGCTCGATCGTCGTGTCCTGCCCGACCTCGACGCCGACGTCGACGTGCGTCGAGGCCGGGTCCACGACGGTCACGCCACCACGCTGGAGGTCGGCGAGGACGCGGGCGCGGGCGACATCGCGCACGGCGGCGAGATCGACGCGGTCGTTGACGCCGAGGACCAGCGTGGGGTCCTCGACGACGTGGGCGAGGACGTCCGCCCCGCCGTCCTTCAGGAGGGGGAGGGCGTCCGGGAGGTAGCGCTCACCCTGGGCGTTGTCGATGCCGATCCGGGGCAGGACGTCGAGGAGCGACGCGCCGTCGAAGCAGAAGATCCCCGTGTTGATCTCGCCGATGAGGAGATGCTCGGGGTCCGCGTCGCCGGCGGCCTTCGTCTCCACGACCCGCTCGAAGGCCCCGGCGGCGTCGCGGACGACCCGCCCGTATCCGGTCGCGTCCTCGAGGATCGTCGTCGCCATCGTCGCCGCCGCGCCCGCGGCGACGTGCACCGCGACGAGATCGCGGATGACGTCGGCACGCACGAGCGGCACGTCACCGGAGAGGACGACGACCGGCGAGCCGGGGTCGAGGTGATCGGCGGCGGCGAGGACCGCGCCCCCGGTGCCGTCGGCGACCGGCTGGACGGCGTGGACGACACCGTCGGGGAGGTGGTCGGCGAGGACGCGGTCGGGGCCGTCGACGACGACGACGCGCGCGGCGCCGGCCTCGAGCGCGGCCGCGATCGGCCACGCGACCATCGGACGGCCGAGGAGGTCGTGCAGGACCTTGGGGGTCTTCGACCGCATCCGGGTGCCCTTCCCGGCGGCCATGACGACGACGACGGGCGCGTTCACGTCCGAGGATGCTACGCCCCGCGGCGACGGACGTCCCTGCGGGGCGGCTCCTCCCCCGCCGAGCGGAACCACTTGCGCACCGCGTTGTCGGACACGCCGAGCTCGGCAGCGACGGCCCCGGCCGGGAAACGCGGAGTTGCTTCCCGCAGTGCGTCTCCAGCGTCGCCGCGCAGTTCGGGCACACGACTGACGCTCCGGCGGTTGCCCCCGGCCGCCCTGATGCCGAGCGCCCGACAGACAGCGGCGATAGAGGTCGAGCTCTCGACGGCCGCCATCAGGTCGTCATCGCCCCAGGACCGCATACGAACACACGTTCGCAAACGGTCCGGATGGGACAGCCGGCCGCGGCCGCTCGCGAGATTGGGGAGCCCGGATTCGAACCGGGGTCTGAAAGCTCCAAAGGCTTCCGTCTTGCCGCTAGACCACTCCCCAAAGGCGCCAGCATGATCATGCCGCACTTGCGCGCCCGGGTCCGCTTGCCGATGCTCCGTTCCCAACCCAGAAGGAGCAGATCCCCATGAAGCAGTTCTCCTGCGGCGCCGTCGTCCCCGGCTGCACCGCGACGTTCGAGGCCGAGGACGAGGGCGCGATCCTCACCCAGGTCGCCGAGCACGCGAAGGCCGACCACGGCATGGAGTCGGTGCCGCCCGAGGTCGTCGACCAGGTGAAGGCGAACATCACCGACACCTGACGAGGCCGCACGCTCCGGTTGGCCGTGACGCTCCGCGCTCGCCCGGACGTGCGCGGAGCGGGTTCACCCGCCGGCCTGCCCCGAGAACGACGGA
>JBFIDS010000310.1:0-4829 GCA_041603715.1 Paraconexibacter sp.
CCTTCGGGAACTGCCCGCGCTTCCAGTTGCGGACCTTCGACGAGCCGTGGATCGCGACCGGGACGATCGTCGCGCCGGACTCGAGCGCGAGGCGCCCGATCCCGGGCTTGGCCTGATCGGCGAGCCGGCCGTCCCGTGAGCGCCCGCCCTCGCAGTACATCGCGATGACCCCGTCGCGCGCGAGGATCGAGTGCGCGGTGATGAACGCCTCGTCGTCGCGGGCGCCGCGGCGCACGGGGAACACGCCGCCGTGCGTGTAGATCCACTCCAGCGGCGGCTTGAACATCTGCGACTTCGCCATGAACCGGACCTTGCGGCGGATGAACGCGCCGAGGAAGAAGTGGTCCATGAACGAGAAGTGGTTCGGGGCGAGGATGATCGGGCCGCTCGCCGGGACCTTCTCCGAGCTGATGCAGCGCGTGCGGAAGAACGTGTAGGCGTACATCGACGTCGCCATCCGCACGGCCTCGTAGACCCAGTCCGGTTCCCGGGTCCTGGACCGCTCGTGAAAGCGGTCGAAGTACTCCTTCGGACGCGTGTCGGTGTAGACCTGCGCCTTCATCGACGCGAGCTTCTCGTCGCTCATCTCACCCACTCCTCGGCTGTCGACGCGTCCCAGCGCTCCACGGCCGGAAGCGTACCGCCGAACGCCTTCGGCCGGGACGGTGGTGCACGGACGTTCCCCTCAGTCGTCGGCCTGCCCGCGAGCGCGATCGAGGGCGCGCGCCCAGCCGTCCAGGAGGGCGCCGCGCACGTCGTCACCCATCGCGGGCTCGTACGTCGCGGCGGCGCGCCAGGTCTTCACGACGTGGTCCTGCGACCAGACGCCCGCACCGACCCCGGCGAGCAGGGCGGCGCCGAGCGCGGTCGTCTCCCGAACCTCCGGCACGACGACGGGAACGCCGAGCACGTCGGCCTGGAACTGCATCAGCCACGCGTTGACGGTCGCCCCGCCGTCCGCCTTCAGCTCGGCGAGGGGCGTGCCGGACGCCGCCTCCATCGCGCGGACGGCGTCGACGGTCTGGTAGGCCATCGCCTCGAGCGTCGCGCGCGCGATGTGCGCTCGGGAGCTGCCGCGCGTGAGGCCGACGATCGTGCCGCGAGCGTAGGGGTCCCAGTGCGGCGAGCCGAGGCCGGTGAGCGCCGGGACGAAGTAGACGCCGTCGTTGGACTCCAGTGAGCGCGCGAGCCCCTCCGTCTCGTCCGCCGTCTCGATGATCCCGAGCCCGTCGCGGAGCCACTGGACGCCCGCGCCCGTGACGAAGATCGCCGCCTCGAGCGCGTAGACGGTCCGCTCGCCGATCCCCCAGGCGACCGTGGTGAGCAGCCCGGGCGGGGCCGGGGGCGCCTCGGTGCCCGCGTTGAGGAGCACGAACGAGCCGGTCCCGTACGTGTTCTTCCCGAGCCCCGGGTCCAGGCAGGCCTGCCCGTACAGCGCGGCCTGCTGGTCGCCGGCGATCCCGCTCACGGGCACCTCGTGTCCGTGGAGCGCGTCGGCGCGGGTGGTGCCGAAGTCCCCGATCGAGGGCCTGACCTCGGGGAGCGCGCGCTGCGGGACGCCGAGGAGCGCACAGAGGTCGTCGTCCCAGGCGCCGCGGGTGATGTCGTAGAGGAGCGTCCGGGAGGCGTTGGAGCGGTCGGTCACGTGCTCGCCGGTGAGGTTGAAGACGAGCCAGCTGTCGATCGTGCCGAAGACGGCGCGGCCGGACTCGGCCCGCTCCCGCAGGCCGTCGACGTTGTCGAGCAGCCACTCCATCTTCGTGCCGGAGAAGTAGGGATCGAGGACGAGGCCGGTGCGGCTGCGCACGAGGTCCTCGTGGCCCTCCTCGCGGAGGCGGTCGCAGCGGGCGGCCGTGCGTCGGTCCTGCCACACGAGCGCGTGGTGCAGCGGCTCTCCGGTCTGCGGGTCCCACACGCAGACGGTCTCCCGCTGGTTGGTGATCCCGACCGCCCTCAACATCCCCGGGCCGATGCCCGCGTCGTCGAGCGCCTCGCCCGCGACGGCCTGCGTCACCTGCCAGATCTCGGCGGCGTCGTGCTCCACCCAGCCGGGCTGCGGGAAGTGCTGCGTGAACTCGCGGTACGCGCGGCCGACGAGGTCGCCCTCGAGGTCGAAGACGAGGCACGTCGAGCCCGTCGTTCCCTGGTCGATCGCGAGGAGCATCGCGGGCGAGCCTATCGGCGCCGCGCGGCTCGGGGCACGTCAGGGAGGGGCGCGGTGAGGGCCGGGGCCCGGGGGGGTGATGACCGGTGCGGAGCTGTCCCGTCTCCGCACCGGTGCCCCTCGGGCCCCGGCCTTCCTCACCGAACGGCGGTGTCACACGCGAGGAGATCGCGCCCCGCCGGAGCAGGACCGCCATGCCCGGGGCCGAAGGGTCAGGCCGGCACCGGGACGAGGGTCGGTCGACCGGAGCACCACGTCGTCGCAGGAGGAGACATCGAGGGGCTCCGTGTGTGTCGCTCGATCCATGGGGAGAACCTACGGCCGTGGGCCCCCGCCCCCCACCGACACGCGGTCGGAACCTCACCGGGCGATTTCGCCCCGCGGTCGAGGCCTATCGGCGGCTCAGCTCGACGAGCACGAAGTCCTTCAGCTGCTTCCCGCGGTGCAGGAAGCCGCGCAGGGACCGGCCGGTCGCGCGGTGGGCGAGATCGAGCTCGACCTCCTCGACGGTGAAGCCCGCGCGCGTCGCGTCCACGGTCATCCCGATCTCCATCCCGAAGCGCGGCGCGAACGGCACGACCGCGGGGAGCACCTCGCCGCGCATCGCCCGCTGGCCGCTGATCGGAGCGTCGAGCTCGAGCCCGCAGAGCCTGCGGATCGCGGCCCGCGCGTAGCCGACCGCGAGGCCGAAGCCGCCGCCGACGCGCGAAGAGAACGTCGCCACCGCGAGGTCGCACTCCCCCACGCGCACGGCGCGCACGAGAGCGGGCAGCTCGCGAGCGGTCTCGCCGAGGTCCCCGTCGCAGAGGACGAAGATCGGCGGTGACGGCTCGAGCGCGAGGGGGAGCACCTGCCGCGCCGCGAGCGTCGCGACCCCGCCCTTGCCGAGGTTGCGAGGCGCGCGGACGAGCTCGGCGCCGGACTCGAGGGCGACGTGGGCGGTCGCGTCCGGCGAGTGGTCGTCGGCGACGACGATCCGCACGCTGGGGAACGCCTCGCGAACGGCGGCGATCGACGCCCCGAGGCGGTCGGCCTCGTTGTAGGCGGTGATGATCACGACGACGTCGGCGCGGGCAGGGGCCGGGCTGGGAGCGTCCATGGCGGCGGCTATCGTGGCAGACGGCCGGGCACCGCCCGCCCCCGCGCCGCCGCGCGCCGCGGGATCCAGGACGAGGAGGACCACGTGCCGGACGTCGAGGCGCACATCACCGGAACGGTGTGGAAGATCGAGTGCAAGGTCGGCGACGCCGTCGCCGAGGGCGACACCGTCGTCATCCTCGAGTCGATGAAGATGGAGATGCCCGTCGAGGCCGAGGACTCCGGGGTCGTGGGCGAGATCCTCTGCGAGGAGGGACAGGCGGTGAACGAGGGCGACGTGCTCGTCCGCCTCGCCGACTCCTGAGCCGACCCGCGCGGCGCCCGGCGGTCGTCCCGGGCGCCGACGGGGTACCGTGACGCACCGTGCCCGGCGAGGTGAGATGCGACGAGCCCGCGGACGGCGTCCTGCGCCTCACGCTCGCCAACCCCGCCAAACGCGGGGCCCTCGACCACGCGATCCTCGACGCGATCGCCGCGGAGGTCCGCGGGATCGACGAGGACGTCCGCTGCGTGCTCCTGCGCGGCCACGAGGGCCAGTTCTCGTCGGGCTACGACATCGGCGACATCCCGGACGAGACGTTCGCGGTCGAGGCCGAGAAGCTCGTCGCACATCCGTTCACCTCGGCGATCGACGCGCTCGAGGCCTGCCCGGTCCCGACGGTCGCGGCGCTCACCGGGCACACGATCGGCGGCGGTCTCGAGCTGACGCTCGCCTGCGACTTCCGCCTCGCCGCCGCGGGGATCCAGCTCGGGATGCCGCCCGCGCGGCTCGGCCTCGTCTACTCGCACACCGGCCTGCGGCGCTTCCTCCACGTCATCGGCGAGCCGAGGACCCGCGAGCTGTTCCTGCTCGGCCGCTACGTCGATCCCCCGACGGCGGAGCGGTGGGGCCTCGTCCACCACGTCGTGGAGCCCGAGCTGCTCGACGGCTTCGCCCTGGACTGGGCGACGGACCTCGCCGCGAACGCGCCGCTGAGCGTCCGCGGCAACAAGGAGGTCCTGCGGGCCCTGCTCGACGCCGAGGCCGCGCTCGACGGCGAGACGGAGGCCCGCCTCCTCGCGCTGCGCGAGCAGTGCTTCCGCAGCGACGACCTGCTCGAGGGCGTGCGCGCCTTCGCGGAGCGTCGTCCCCCGCGCTGGCGCGGACGCTGACGGTCACGGCCGACTGCGGGCATCTACGTCGCATGTCGCGGGCGTTTCCTCGTACATCCGTCCAGCGCCGTCGACGGCGCCTTGCCGGACGCACCGATGAAGGGAAGGATGAGACTTCACGCGGGCCCCGCCACCGATGCGCGTTCCGGCGCGACCACGCCCGCGGACGTGATCGACGGCGTCCTCCTGGAAGCGCTGGGGGGCGAACCGGCCCGCGAGGCCCGCTCGGAGGCCGGAAGGATCGCCGCCGAGATCGCGCGCGGGTTCGCCGTGCACGGTCACGCTGGTCCTGCCGAGCACGCTCACGCGCTCGCCCAGGCGCTCACCGACGACGCCCCGCTCGCCCCGCGCGCCCTCGACCTCTCGCGCGCCGCATCCGCCGTCCGCGCCGCTCTCGACGACGTCGACGGCAGCG
>JBFIDS010000311.1:0-4824 GCA_041603715.1 Paraconexibacter sp.
TCCTGCGGGCCGGGATCGACGGGGCCGGGATCCACCGGCCCGGGATCGACCGGCGGCTCATCGTCGTCGACGATCGTCACGGTCCCGGAGGAGCGGCCGAGTGTGAGCGCGACAGGATCCGAGAGGGTCACGGTGAACGCCTCGTCCCCCTCGACGGCATCGTCGGCGACGATCGCGAGGGGGACGTCGCGCTCGGTCTCGCCGGCCGCGAACGCGACGACGGTGTCGAGTCCCACGTGGTCGGCGCCCGACATCGCGGTCCCGTCGGCGGTCGCGATGCGGACCGACGTGGGACGACCGCTCGGCGCGTCGAGGGACAGCCGTACGGTGGCGGAGGTCGTGGCCCCGCCCGAGCCCTCGGTGACCGACGCGTCCCCCACGGAGACCGTGGGCGGGTCATCGTCGTCGGCGATCGTCACCTCGGCGTCCGGATCGGCGATGCCGACGTCGACGGGGTCGGAGAGCTTCAGCGTGAACGTCTCGTCGGGCTCGTCGAGCGCGTCGGGCGCGATCGAGAGCGCGACGACGCGGCTCGTCTGCCCCGCGGCGAAGGTGACGGTCGTACCGATGGCCCCGTAGTCGGCGGGGGTCACGGCTGAGCCGTCCGCGGAGGTCACCTTCACGCTCGTCACGCGGTCGCTCGGCGTCGACAGGGTCACGGTGGCCTGGGCGGTCGTCGTGCCGGGTCCGGTGCCCTCGGCCACCGTCAGGTCGGCGACGGACGCCGTGGCGGTGTCGTCGTCGAGCACGGTGCCGGTGGCGGCACCGCGGCCGATCGTCGCGTTCACCGGGGTGCCGAGCGCGACCGAGAACGTCTCGTCGCGCTCGTCCACCCCGTCGGGGACGGTGGCGACGGAGACGACCGCGGTGGTCTCGCCGTGCGCGAGCTCGATGCTGCCGGCCGAGAGGTCGGCGTCGTCGCCGCTCGCCGTCCCGGCCGAGACCGTGTAGGGGACGGTGATGGTGCGGCCGCTGGGGCCGGAGAGCGTGACGCCGAGCTCGACGGCGCCGGGAGTGCCAGTGCCCTCCTCGCCCGCTCCGTCGGCGATCGACACCGCGGGCGGGTCGTCGTCATCGACGATCGTCGCGGTCGCCGTGTCCGCGTCGAGGACCCCGACGACGGGGTCCGACAGCGCGAGCGGGACGGTCTCGTCGGGCTCGTCGAGCGCATCCGGGACGACGTCGAGCGTCGCGGTGCGTGTCGTCTGACCTGGGGCGAACGCCACGACCTCGTCGAGCGCCGCGTGGTCGTCCGGTGCGGTCGCCGACCCGCTGGCGGCGCTGCGGATCCGCACGCTCACGGTTCGGTCGCTCGGGGTCGAGAGGGTGAGCGGGACCGCGAACGGAGTCGGCTCGCCCCCGGTGCCCTCGTCAGCGCTGATGTCACCGATCGACACCGCCGCGGTGTCGTCGTCGACGATCGTCCCCGTCGCCGTGCCGTCGGCCAGGGACGCGTTCGTCGGAGCGCCGAGCGCCGCCGTGAACGTCTCGTCGAGCTCGTCGACGGCGTCGGCGTCGGTCGGCACGACGATCGTTCCCCCCGCCACGCCCGGGTCGAGCTCGAGGCTCCCCGGCCCGAGGTCCGCGTCGGCGCCGGTCGCCGTGCCCGCCGCGAGGGAGTACGGGACCGTGATCGGCTTGCCGCTCGGCACCGACACGGTGACGGCGAGATCGACGCCCTCCGGCGTCCCGGTGCCCTCGAGCCCGGAGCCGTCGGCGAGCGCGAGCGTCGGAGCGGCGTCATCGTCGGCGATGAGACCCGTGGCCGTCGAGGATCCTTCGGAGATCACGTCGCCCGAGGCCTGGTCGATCGTCACGACGACGTCCTCGGTGAACTCGTCGCTGAGGTCCCCGGTGATCGGGACCTCGACGTCGACCCGCGTCTGGGAGAAGAGCGGCGGATTGGGCAAGGTGACGACCCGGTCCTGCGCGACGTAGTCGGCTCCCGGCGTCGCGACGCCCCCCGTGGTGCGAAAGCGGACCGTCGCGTCCCCGGGGAGCAGCTCGCGGGACCGACCGATCGTGAAGACCAGCTTGCCTCCCGTCCCGGGGTCGCCCTCGACCGCCGGTGCCGACGGCCCGCTGATCGTGATCGCCGCCTGACCGGTCGCCGGTACGGCCCCGCCCGCCGCGATCGCCGCGACGATCGTGATCGCCGCGCGGCGCCCTGTTCGCGTGAACCTCATCGTGCCTGCCTCGCTATCGCCGGATCGTGGTCGTTCGCCGGGCCGTGCCGACGTTGCCCGCGGGGTCCCTCGCGACCCCGAAGGCGCGGATGCGCACCCTGCCCGCACTGCGGAGCATGCGCCGGCCGGCGGTCGTCATCCGCAGGTTGAGGGTGCGGCGCTTGCCGCCCGCCACCGTGTAGGTGGCCCGCCCGAACCGCGTCTCCCGCCGCAGGCGCTTGTTCTTCGCCTTCTTGTTGGGGACGTTGAAGACCGTCACGGTGCCCCGGCACGAGATCTCGCTCGCGGGACAGGAGACCGTCGCGCGCAGGGTCCGCGGACGCCGGAAGCGCAGGGACGTGATCCGCAGGCGGGGGTCGGAGCGGTCCGCGCTCGGATCGACCACCGGGAGCGACGCGTCGATGGGGATCGGAACGGCACCGGACACGGCGGGCGGGGGTGGCGCGCCGAGGTCGTCGTTGACGAGGACGCCGATCCCGGTGCCGCTCGGTCCGACGACGGCGGAGACGGGCTCGGAGAGCGCGACCCCGAAGGCCTCGTCGGGCTCCGCGACCGCATCCGCGGCGACGGCGACCGTCACCGCCTTCGCGGTCTCCCCGGGCGCGAACGTGACGACACCGTCGAGCGGGACGTAGTCGGAGCCGGCAGTCGCCTGCCCGTCGAAGGTCCGCACGCGGAAGCTGATCGCCCGCTCGCTCGGATTGGAGAGCGTCAAGGGGAAGGCGAAGAGCGTCGGCGAGGGACCGGTGCCCTCCGGCAGCGCGAGGCTGCCGATCGCCCCGACCGGCGTGTCGTCGTTGAGCACCGTCCCCGTGGCGGTCCCCGTGGCGAGCGTCGCGTCGACCGGCGTCCCGAGCGCGACCGTGAACGTCTCGTCGGCCTCGTCGAGGGCGTCTCCGACCGTGGGGACGGGGATGACGCCGCTCGCCGCTCCGGGCGCGATGTCGACGCTCCCGGCGGAGAGGTCGATGTCGTCCCCGCCCGCGGTCCCGGCTGTGACGGTGTACGGGACGGTGATCGGCTTGCCGCTCGGGACCGAGACGGCGACGGGCAGCTCGATGCGCCCCGGAGCCCCGGTGCCCTCGACCCCGGTGCCGTCCTGAAGCGTGAGCGCGGGGGGACCATCGTCATCGGCGATGGAGCCCGTGTCGGTCGCCGACCCGCCCGCGATGCTGTCGCCCTGCGCCTCGTCGATCGTGATGATCACCGTCTCGTCCGGCTCGTCGCTCGCGTCGCCGACGATGGGGACGACCACCGGCACCGAGGTCCCGAGGAGCGAGCCGGGGACCGTGACGACCGTCGAGACCGGTGTGAAGTCGAGTCCACCGACCGCGGTCCCGCCGGTCGTGCGAACCCGGACCTCAGCGTCCCCCTGGAGGATCCCGCCCGTGCGGTCGAGCGTGAACACGAGCTCGCCGCCCCCGCCCGGGTCGCCCTCCGCCACCGGCGACGCCGGCCCACTCACGGTGATCGCGGCGTGCGCCGCACCGGGGACGAGCACCATCGTCGTCCCGACGAGCGCGATCCCTCGCGCGAACAGGCGCCCCCGCGCCCCCACCCAACGCTCCGTCATCCTGCGCACGGTAGCGGAGGAGGCGGGCGCCGCGGGCCGCAAGGGCCCACAAACGCGAGCGGCGCCCGTGTCGGGGCGCCGCTCGTCAAGCTCGGGGGGTGGGACTCGAACCCACAACGACTCGGTTAACAGCCGAGCATTCTGCCATTGAATTACCCCCGATCAGGGCCAGCCATCATGGTAGCGCGCGCGTCGGTCACCGGGACGGTCAGCGCGCCGACCTCGACGAGAGCATGGCAGTTCGCGCAGAGGAGCACGCACTTCGCGACTTCGCGGCGAAGCCTCTCGATCGATCGCGTCAGACCACGCTCGGAGAGACCGAACGACTTCGTGCCGGGGTCAAGATGGTGAAACTGCAGCGCGGCTGGATGGCGGTCGAACCCGCATGCGACGCAGCGGCCCCCCGCTTCCTCGACGAGGCGACGTTTCGTCCGGCGACGCCACTCGGTGACATCGTCGGCGCGACATCGCTTGCAGCGTTGCATTCCGTCCGACCCGAGCACGTGGTCGGTCATGCCGTGACGTGAGCAGAGGCGCTGTGACCGGGGCCGCGCCGGGGTACTGTGCCGTGCTCGTGCGACGTCGCTCGTGCGCAACTCGTACCGCGCGAGCCAGTCGCGGACGGTCGTCGGGCTGCGGTCGACCTCGGCCGCGATCTGCCGCACGCTCAGGTTCTCGGCGACGAGGCGGGCGAGCACGTCGCGCCCGAGCGCTCCCCGTGCACGGGTCCGAGGCGTGCGCGGGGCGCGGTCATCGCCTCGGTCCGCTTCGCGCCTCATGCGAACGAACACGAGTTCGCGTCACGCCGCCCCCGCGGGAACCGCAGCAATCTCGTGACAGGTCAGTCCTCGTCGGCGCGCGCCATGCGGCGCTCGATCTCCACGTGGCGGAGCTTCTGAAGCTCGGAGAGGCGACGCTTGAGATCGGCGACCCCGCCCGAGCCGTCGTGCGTGCGGTGCTCGATCGCGCGCTCCACCGCCCCGACCTCCACCGCAAGAACCGCGCTGCGCAGCGTGTCGGGCTGTGAGGCGAGGAACGCGGCCTTCGCGCGCAGCTCGACGTCGA
>JBFIDS010000312.1:0-4803 GCA_041603715.1 Paraconexibacter sp.
CGCGCCAGGAGACGTTCGCCGGCATCGACTACACGTCGATCTACACCCGCACCGATCAGTTCGTCCAGCCGAACCTCGACGACGGCGGCACGACGTCGCTGCGGCCCGGGCCCGGTCGGATCACGAACGTCGCCCTGCAGGACGTCTGTCCGGCGAGCCTCACCGATCACCTCTTCATCGGGACGACCGACTCCGTGGCGTGGGCGCTCGGCATCGACGCGCTCACCCACGACGGCCCCGCGGACCCGGGCCGCGTGGACCCCGGTGTGTGCGCCCAGCAGGCGATGCCCGGCGTCGATCCCGTGACGAGCCCGGGTGCCGTCGCCGAGACCCTCACCAGGCTCATCGAGCAGTTGGCGCTCGCGCCGCGCACCGCCGCCGAGCCCGCCCTGCGCTGCTACGTCACCGCGACGTGCCCGCCACCGGCCCGGGCGCCCGCGACCTGCGTGTCACGACGCACCGTGACCGTCACCGTGCCGCGCGGGCTGCGGGCCGTCCGGGTCCGGCGCGGCGGCCGCGCGGTGCCCACGCGGGTGCGCCGCGGGCGTCGTGTCGCCGTGATCGACATGCGCGGCCTCGGGCCACGCACCGTCACGGTCCGGATCTCCGGGCGCACGCGGTCGGGCCGCGCGACGACGATTACCCGGCGGTTCCGCACGTGCGCCGCGGCACGCGCGGGGTCGCGGGGCGGAGGTCGCGCATGAGCCCCGTCCGCCCGCAGGTGCACGTCGTCGGTCACCGTGACGACGCCGAGCACCACCGCCTGCGCGACTTCCTCACGCGCACCGCACAGCCGCACCTGTGGCTCGAGGCAGGCACGCCGGAGGCCGACGCGCTCCTGCGTCGGCACGACGCGACCGGCGGCGCGCTGCCGGTCCTCGTCGATGGGGACGTCGTCCACACCGGCGCGACGCCGGAGCGGCTCGCGCGGACCTGGGGGCAGAGCTACGGGCCCTCGCGCGAGCACTACGACCTCGCGATCGTCGGCGCCGGGCCAGCGGGTCTCGCCGCCGCCGTCTACGCGGCCTCCGATGGCCTGTCGACGGTGGTGCTCGAGCGTGACGTGCCCGGCGGCCAGGCGTCGCACACGTCGCTCATCGAGAACTTCCTCGGCTTCCCGCAGGGCATCGGTGGTGCCGAGCTCGCACGGCTCGCCGGGCGCCAGGCCGAGGGATTCGGTGCGGACATGATCCTTCAGAACGGCGTCGTCGGCAGCGCCTTCGACACGACCGGGGCTCCGGCACGCTTCGACCTCGCCGACGGCACCGCGCTCACCGCGTCCACGGCGATCGCGGCGCCGGGGATGGACTGGCGCCGGCTCGAGCTCGTCGGCGTCGACGAGCTGCTCGGGCGCGGCATCTTCTACGGCGCCGGACGCAGCGAGGCCGCCCAGTGCGGCGACGACGCGGTCGCGGTCATCGGAGCGGGCAACTCCGCCGGCCAGGCGGTGCTCAACCTCGCGCACGCCGGTGCGCACGTGCGCCTCCTCGTCCGCGGCGACCGTCTCGACAAGACGATGTCGGCCTACCTCGTGACGCGGATCCGGGAGGAGCCGCGGATCACCGTCCACCTCCGCTCCGAGGTGACGGCCGTCCACGGTGACGGCGAGCGCCTGCGGGCAGTGACGATGCAGGGCCCCGTCGGAGCGGAGACCCTCGACCTGCGAGCGCTGTTCGTGTGCATCGGGGGGCGCCCGCGGACCGGGTGGGCGGCCGAGCAGGGCGTGGCCACCGATGCCGCGGGGTTCATCGTCACGGGCCCGGACCTGCGGGCGGAGCATTCGGAGGGCTGGCCGCTGGACCGCGCTCCGCTCGTGCTCGAGACGAGCCATCCCGGCCTGTTCGCGGCCGGGGACGTGCGCGCGGGCTCGACGAAGCGCGTCGGCGGGGCGGTCGGCGAGGGCGCGATGGCGGTAAGCCTCGCGTTCACGCGGCTCGCCGAGCTCGGCATCGTCGCCTGAGGCTCGCCCATCCCCGCGGGTGTGCGTCAGGCGACGCTCTTCGTGGACCGTTCGCCTACCACTCAGTCGCCGCTCGCGTCAGCCGTCGCTGTTCGGGGGAAGCGCGTTGTGGACCGTCACGCGCAGGCCGCCGGCGGGGGGCGGCGGCTCGGCGTCGACCTCGCGGCCCTCCAGCCGCGCGAGGAACGCGTGGGCGACGCGGGTCGCGTGCGACTTCGCGAGGTCTGCGCCCGGCCCGGCGAACAGCTCGTCGACCGTGCCGTGCCAGAGCGTGAGCCAGCGTTCGAAGTGCCCCTCGCGCAGGCCCGCCTTCGCGTGCAGCGCGGCGTGGGGGCGGAAGGCACCGCCGCCGTAGTCGCCGGTCCCGAGGAGGATGCGCTCCCAGAACGACGTGATCCGCGGCACGTGCGCCTCGAGGTCGAGCTTCGCGACGTCGACGAACAGCCATCCGATGATCGGGTCGACGAGCGCCTTGCCGTAGAAGGCCCGCACGAGCCGCTCGACGTCGTCCCGGGTCCGGATGTCGGGGAGCGCGCTCACCCGTCCCATGATGGCGGACGCGGCGTCCCGGCCCACCCCAGGTCACGTTTGCCGGAACTGGCGCGGCAAACGTCCCCCGGGGCGCCGCGTCAGGCCGTCGCGATGCTCGCCGCCGCGCCGCGTCAGGCCGTCGCGATGCTCGCCGCCGCGCCGAGGTCGAGCTCGTCGATCGCGCGGTCGCGCAGGTCGACCTTGCGCACCTTCCCGGTGACGGTCATCGGGAACTCGTCGATCGGGCGCACGTACCTCGGCACCTTGTAGTGCGCGATCTTCCCGCGACAGAACTCGCGGACCTCCTCGGGGTCGATCGTCGCGCCCTCGCGCGGGAGCACCCACGCGCAGATCTCCTCGCCGAAGCGCTCGTCGGGCACACCGACGACCTGTACGTCGGCGATGTCGGGGTGGCCGTAGAGGAACTCCTCGATCTCCCGCGGGTACACGTTCTCCCCGCCGCGGATGATCATGTCCTTGATCCGCCCGACGATCCGCACGTAGCCGTCGGGGTCCATCACGGCCTGGTCGCCGGTGTGCATCCAGCGCGCGGAGTCGATCGCCTCGGCGGTCTTCTCCGGGTCGTCCCAGTAGCCGAGCATCACGGAGTAGCCGCGGGTCTGGAACTCGCCGGTCTCGCCGCGGGGGAGGGTGAGGCCCGTCTCCGCGTCGGCGACACGGATCTCGACGTGCGGGTGCACGGCGCCGACCGTCGCGGTGCGGTGCTCGACGTCGTCGTCCGGAAGGGTCTGGGTGGAGACCGGCGAGGTCTCGGTCATCCCGTAGGCGATCGTCACCTCGGCCATCCCCATGAGGTCGATGACCTTCTTCATCACCTCGACCGGGCACGGGGAGCCGGCCATGATCCCGGTGCGCAGCGACGACAGGTCGTAGCTCGCGAAGTCCGGATGGTCGAGCTGGGCGATGAACATCGTGGGGACGCCGTAGAGGACCGTGCACCGCTCCTCCTGGACGGCCTGCAGGACGGCGACCGGCTCGAACGCGTCGGCCGGCAGCACGACGCAGGCGCCGTGGCTCGTCGCCGCGAGGTTGCCCATGACCATGCCGAAGCAGTGGTAGTAGGGGACGGGGACGCAGATCCGGTCGTCCTCGGTGACGCGGCAGCCCTCGCCGACGAAGAACCCGTTGTTGAGGATGTTGTGGTGGGAGAGCGTGGCGCCCTTGGGGAAGCCCGTCGTGCCGCTCGTGTACTGGATGTTGATCGGCTCGGAGGCGTCGAGCGTCGCCTCGCGGGCGTGCACGTCCTCGAGGGAGACGCCGTCGGCGCCGGCGAGCAGTTCGTCCCACGACGGGTCGTCGAAGAAGACGACGCGCTCGAGGCTGGGCAGGTCCCCGCGGACCTCGTCGACCATCGCGACGTAGTCGCTCGTCTTGAACGCGCGAGCGGCGACGAGCATCCTGCAGCCCGACTGCTTCACCGCGTAGGCGAGCTCATGGGTGCGGTAGGCGGGATTGACGTTGACGAGGATGACGCCGATGCGGGCCGTGGCGTACTGGACGAGTGCCCACTCGGCCCGGTTCGGGCTCCACACGCCGACGCGGTCCCCCTTCCCGAGCCCGGTGGCGAGGAGCGCCCGTGCGACCCGGTCGACCTCGGCGTCGAACTCCGCGTAGGTGAAGCGGAGGCCCTGGTGGCGCGAGACGAGCGCGGGCCGGTCCGGGACGCGCGTCGCGGTCCGCGCGAGGTTCGCGCCGATCGTCTCGCCGAGCAGTGGCGTCGCGGACGCCCCGTGGGCGTAGGACGGGACGGGTGTGGGCGTCGGCATGTCGGGCTCTCCTCCCGGTGGTGTGGCCGTGTCGCCGATCCTCGCACATGGAGATGTGCGCGAACGGGAGCCCCCTCGGGGCGCCGCGGGCCCGGGCGGGGCGACCGTCAGGCCGGCGCGAACACGGCGTCCGCGACGTCCGCCGCGGGACGGGCGGGGTCGTCGAGCAGGCCGTCGAGGGCCGTCCCCGCGAGACGGCGGACCTTCTCGGCGAGCTGCACGGGTGTCATCGGCCGCTGCGGTGACCCCAGCGCCGCCTCCACCCTCGCGATCTCGCGACCGTCGGCGGCGAGCAGCCGCGCCTCGGACTCGCGCAGCGACGGGTCGGTCCGCACCTCGACCGCCCGCGCGTCGCCGCGGACCGTCTCGTCGACGGCGCCGAACGATTCGAGCACCGGTGCTCCCCGGCGCAGCGCGAACGCGGTGAGGTAGGGGATCGAGAACTTCGCCTGCAGGCCGTCGGCGACGTCGTCGAGCGCGGCGGCCCGCCGCGAGACCGGATGGACGACCACCACGAGCGGGGCC
>JBFIDS010000313.1:0-4802 GCA_041603715.1 Paraconexibacter sp.
AGTCGCTGCGCCTGGAGGACGCGCTCACCAGCGGCCTCGACGAGGTGCTCGCGGCGAAGGTCGACGACTTCGAGGCCTCCGACCTCGACGAGCGCCTGAAGGTCGCGCTGCGGCTCGCGGACGCGGTGATCGTCTCGCCCGCCGCGGTCGACGCGACGCTCCAGGCCCAGCTCCGCGAGCACTTCAGCGAGGAGCAGATCGCCGAGATGCTCCACGACATCGTGAAGTGGAGCTTCCAGAAGGTCCTCGTCGCGCTGCGGATCGACGCGCCGATCCGCGACGGCCTGAGCGTCCTGTCGTTCGACGCGCAGGGCGCCCCGAGCATCGGGGACCCGATCCCCGGGTGAGCGCCCGGCGCCGCGGCGGCTAGGACAGCGCCGCGGCGTCGACGAGGTCCGGATAGCGCTCGCGCGCGGCCGCGCGACGCGTCGGGACGTGGTCGGTCGGGACGTCCACCGGCGTGTACCCGCGGGTGACGATCTTCGCGACCGTCGCCTTGTGGACCTCGTCGGGGCCATCGTAGAGGCGGCCGGCACGCGCGTAGGCGTACATCTCGGCGAGCGGCATGTCGGTCGAGAACCCGAGCGAGCCGTGGACCTGGATCGCGCGGTCGAGCACGTCGTGCATGACCTTCGCGCCGTGGTACTTGATCATCGCGATCTCCTGGCGGCACCCCGACGCGCCGACCTGGTCGATCTTCCACGCCGCGTGCATGGTGAGGAGCCGCGCGGCGCTCAGCTCGGCGGCCGACAGCGCGATGAAGTCCTGGACGAACTGCTTGTCGGCGAGGCGGTCCCCGTGCACGCTCTTCGACACCGCGCGCTCGCACATGTCGTCGAAGGCGCGCTGCCCGACGCCGATCCAGCGCATGCAGTGGTGGATGCGTCCCGGACCGAGCCGCTTCTGGGCGAGCGTGAACGCGTTGCCCTCGCCACCGAGAACGTTCTCGCGCGGCACGCGAACCCCGCGGTAGTGGACCTCGCAATGATCGTGGAGCGGACCCTTGTGCTCGGGGTCGTTCATGACGCCGATCGGACGCATCTCGATACCCGGGGCGTCGGACGGGACGATGATCATCGACTGCCCCTCGTAGGGGTGCGCGTCGGGGTCCGTGACCGCCATGAGGATGTGGAACGCGGCGCGGTCGGCGTTGGAGACGAACCACTTCGTGCCGTCGATGACCCACTCGTCGCCGTCGAGGACGGCGGCGGTCGTGAACTGCTTGGGGTCCGCGCCCGTGCCCTGCTCGGTCATCGAGAACGCGCTGAGGATCTCTCCCGCGAGCAGCGGCTCGAGCCAGCACGCCTTCTGCTCGTCCGTCCCGGCGATCGCGAGCAGCTCGGCGTTCCCCGAGTCCGGCGCCTGGTTGCCGAAGACGGACGGTCCCAGCTCGGACATCCCGAGGATCTCGTGCATCTGCGCGAGCTTCACCTGGCCGAACCCCGGTCCGCCGAGCTCGGGGCCGAGGTGCGCCGCCCAGAGGCCGCGGTCCTTCACCTGCCGCTGGAGCGGCCGGATCGCCCGCAGGAACGTCGCGTGGTCGAGGCCGAGCGTCTCGAGCGGGAGGATCTCCTCGCGCAGGAACGTCCTCATCCACGCGAGCTGTTCCTCCCACGCGGGGTCGGTCGAGAAATCCCAGGGCATCGGTGCTCCTTCGGCGCAGGTTGACCGCCCCGACCCTAGGCCCAGGACGGCGGGGAGCACCGGCCGCGACAAAGCCGCGTTGTGGCGTCCGCCAATCGCCGTGCGGCAACGGTCCTCCCGGCCCGACGGCTCGCCCTAGTGTCGAAACCCGAGGGTCGATGCGACCCGGAGCGAGAGAGCGGAGCCCACGCATGAGCAGCCAGCCGTCCGTCCTGAGCGCCACGGAGATGGACAACCCCCTCATCGGGGACACGATCCAGGTCTCCGTCGTCTCCCCCGATCTCCACCGGGGGCTCGACAACCTCGTCGCCCTGGGGATCGGCCCGTTCATGGTCTTCCGTGTCGGCCCCGACAACGCGGTCGACCTCACGTTCGAGGGGGAGCCCGCGGAGTACTCGATGCTCCTCGCGTTCGCCACCCACCAGAACATGATGTGGGAGTGCGTGCAGCCGCTCGAGGGCCGCACGATCTACTCGGACTTCCTCGACGCCGGGCACACCGGGCTGCACCACGTCGGAATCAGCTGCAACGGGATCCCGTACGCGGACCGCGCCGCCGAGCTCGAGCGCCGCGGCTACACGTACCTGATGGGTGGCCGCGCGTTCGGCGGCGACGTCCCCTTCGGCTACTTCGCGCCGCCGGACCCGACCGCGCCGATCGTCGAGATCTTCGACTTCCCCGAGGGGTTCGCCCCGACGCCCGACGAGTGGTACCCGGCGCCGCCGCCGCCCGACCCCAGCTGACCCCCGCCCACACCTCCCGAAGGGACCAGGACCCATGGAAGTACCGCGTCTGGAGCTGTACGAGAACAAGTACAGCCACTTCAAGTTCGAGCGCCGTGACGGAATTCTCCAGGTCACGATGCACACCGACGGCAGCGATCTCGTGTGGGGCATGGTCCCCGACGAGGAGATGGGCTACATGCTCGAGGACATCGGTCGTGATGTCGACAATCACGCCATCATCCTCACCGGCAGCGGGACCACGTTCATCCACAACGAGGCGCTCGGCGGCGACATCGACGCGATCCCCTCGTCGGTCTGGCCCGGGATCGTCTCCTACGCGAAGAGGCTGCTCAACGCCCATCTCGACATCGAGGCGCCGATGATCGCCGCGATCAACGGTCCCGCGACGATCCACGCGGAGCTCGGGCTGCTGTGCGACATCGTGCTCGCCTCGGACACGGCGGTGCTCGCCGACCAGCCGCACTATCCCAACGGGCTCGTGCCCGGGGACGGCGTGCAGGTGATCTGGCCGATGCTCATCGGCATGAACCGGGCACGCCACATGCTCTTCACCGGCCGGCACCTCACGCCGCAGGAGTCGCTCGACCTCGGGCTCGTCGCCGAGGTCCTGCCGGTCGACGACCTCCTGCCGCGCGCGTGGGAGGTCGCCCGCCAGATCCTCGAGGCGCCCGAGACGACGCGCAAGCTCACCCGCACGGTGTTCACGAGCCAGATCAAGAAGCAGCTCAACGACCATCTCGGCTACGGGCTCGCGCTCGAGGGCCTCGCTGCGGCGGACTACTGGCCGCGCGAGTTCAAGGCCGGGACGATGCCGGCCTCCGTCGGCAACGGGCGCTGAGGGTCGACGATGGGCTCTCTCGAAGGGAAGGTCGCGTTCATCACCGGGGCCGCGCGCGGCATGGGGCGCAACCACGCGATCCGGCTCGCGGAGCGCGGCGTCGACATCATCGCGCTCGACATCAACGCGTCGATCGGCACGGTCCCGTACGCGGGACCGGACGCCGGTGACCTCGCCGAGACGGTGCGTGCCGTGGAGGCGTGCGGGCGCCGGATCATCGCCGCGGAGGCCGACGTCCGTGATGCGGCGGCGGTGAAGGCGGTCGCCGACGAGGGCTTCGACGCCTTCGGACGGATCGACATCGTCGTCCCCAACGCGGGGATCGCATCGGTCGCGGCGGCCGGCGATCTCACCCAGGAGATCTGGGACGACATGATCGGGATCAACCTCAGCGGGGCCTGGCACACCGTGAGCGCGGCGCTGCCCCACGTGCGGGCCGGCGCCCGCGGCGGGTCGATCGTGCTCATCGGCTCCGTTGCGGCCCACAAGGCGGTGCCGAACCTCACCCACTACGTCGCGGCGAAGCACGGCGTGATCGGGATGACGAAGACGCTCGCGCTCGAGCTCGGCCCGGAGAACATCCGCGTCAACGCGCTGTCGCCGACGAACGTCGACACGCCGATGGTGCAGAACGAGTTCATCCGCAAGCTGTTCCTGCCCGACATCGAGAACCCGACGCGCGAGGACTGCGAGCAGCCCGACTCCGCCTACGTCCTCGCCAACGCGATCCCGGTGCCGTGGATCGACGCGCAGGACGTGACGAACGCGCTGCTGTTCCTCGTCTCCGACGAGGCGCGCTACATCACCGGCGTCGCGCTGCCGATCGACGCCGGGTTCCTCCTGAAGTGACGGCGCCGCCGCGCCGGTGACGTGATCTGCATCCGGTTTCCGGGCGTGGATCGCGTCACCGGAGCCGCGGGCGGCGCACGCGGGCGCGTCAGTGTGCGAGGTCGCCGCCGTCGACGGCGAGCACGTGGCCGAGGACGAAGTCCGAGGCGTCGGAGGCGAGGAACACGACCGCGCCCTTGAGATCGTGCGGTGAGCCGAAGCGGCCGAGCGGGATCTGCGAACGCAGGCGCTCACCACGGACAGCGAACGCCTTGTCGGACATCCCGGAGGGGAACCAGCCCGGGGCGATCCCGTTGACGTGGACGCCGAGCGGGCCCCACTTCACGGCGAGGTCCTTGGTGAAGGTGACGACCCCGCCCTTGCTCGTGTTGTAGGCGATCGCGTCGACGTAGTCGGCCGGTGCGCCGCGGGTCGCGAGGATCGAGGCGATGTTGATGATCTTGCCGCGACCCTGCTCGAGCATCACGCGACCGGCGGCCTGCGCGAACAGGAAGACGCCGGTGAGGTTGACGTCCATCACCTTCTGCCAGCCGGCGAGCGTCGTGTCCTGCGGCGAGGCCGCCCACGTCGTCCCCGCGTTGTTGACGAGGATGTCGATGCGGCCGAAGTCGGCGACGGTCCTGTCGACGACCGCCTGGATCGCGTCGGGATCGCGGGCGTCGCAGGCGAGGCCGATGGCCCGCACCCCGGTGGCCGCCGCGATCTCCGCGGCGGCGCTCGCGCAG
>JBFIDS010000314.1:0-4801 GCA_041603715.1 Paraconexibacter sp.
GCCGGTGTGTCCGGCGACGTCGAGCGGTTCGCCGTGGCTGGCGATGATCGTGCGGTCCCGCAGCTTCGCGAGAACGGCGCCTTCCTCGCGGACTCGATCGTTGCGCTCGGGGTCGGCCGCGATCTTCAGGACCCGCTGCTGCGCGTCAGCATCGGTGACGAGGAGCGCGACCGCGGTCGACCCGCGGCCCAGACGCTTCACGACCTCGAACCCGGCGACGAGATCGCCGGGCTTTGCCGCCAGCGGGTTGATCTCCTCGGCGGGCTCAGCGCCCTCGGGCTCGGTGAGCTCCTCCTCAACCAGCGTGAGCGCGTCGAGGACGTCCGTCGCGGACTGAATGCGGCGCGTCGCCTCCGCAGTCGTCGCGCCGCGCACCAGCTCGGACAGGTAGTCGCCCGCACCGTCGAGCACCGCGGAGATCTCCAGCGCACCGTCGCGCTCGAGGCGCTCCGTGAGCGCCGCCAGCGTCGTAGCCGGAGGCAGCCCGGTGAACACGTGATACGCGATCGCACCCAGCGAGAAGACGTCAAGGAGCTGCGGATCGGCGTCTGCGACCGTGAGCGCTTCAGGCGCGAGATAGGGCGCCGCGTCCACGTCGACGAGCTGCTCGACGTGGCTCGTCCCTCGGACGGTGACCGAGAACGTGCCCGTGCCGCCGTCGCGTGTTCCGGTTTGCCAGTTGATGATTCGAAATCGCTGCTCGGCAGTGCCGGGACGCACGACGAGAACGCTGCGTGGCGACAGGGCTCGATGCGAGAGCCGACGGCCGTGGGCCGACGCCACCGTCTCGGCGAGGTCGCGCATCAAGGCGAGGCGGTCGAACAGGTCCAGGGACGTGCCGCGCTGATCGAGGTAGTGATCGAGGCGCACCTCGGTCGGATCGCGCTCGAAAACCAGCGCCGGCCCGAGTTCGTGCTCGTGAAGGTCGAGTGCCCTGACGATCCCGGGATGCTGGACCGATGACAGCAGCTCGAATTCACGCTGCGCTGCGCGGGTGATCTGCTCGCGCTGCACGAGGTCTTGGTCGGGAGTCCCGTAGATGCGGACGCGCCGATGCGCGTTCGCGGCCCGAGGATGCACCGCCGCGAAGTCCTGGTAGCCCGCGCCCTCGTCGAGCATTTCCTCGAGGTCGAGGTCGCCGACCTTGCGTGACCGCTGCGACGGGCGGACCCCCGCCTGCTCGAGCGCCAGTGCGACCCGCTTCGCGGTGGGCTTGTCGACGCGTCGTCGGCCGAGCGCGGCGTGCTCCTCGGGCGTGATCTTCGCGAGGACGTCGATGACGCTCGGGAGACCGCCCTGCTGGATCGCGTTCCCCTCGTCGTCCTTCCCGAGCCCTGCGACGTGGTCTCGCCCGGCCGGGTCGAGTCGACAGTCGAGCTCCGGGTGCGAGAGGAAGACCAAGGCCTGGACGAACGGCACCTGCTGCCCGCGCATCGCCGGCTGACGGCTCAGCAGCGACTTCAGCCGCTTGGCCTTGCGGTTCGTCACCAGCAGCGGGTTGTCGTCGCTGCCTTCGCGCGTCTGTCCTGGTGGGGTGCGCCGCCACGTCCCGGCGTCACCGCGGACCGTCCCGGGCCAGCTCTTGATTTCGACAAGGAACAAGCCCTTCGGGCTGACGACCAGGACATCGACCTCGCCGATCGTGCCGTCGAGGATGAACTCGAAGTTCGCCCAAGCCCGGTAGGGCTCGTGGTCCGGCAGTCGGTCCTTGAGGAATGCCAGCGCGTCGCGCTCCCACGGGAACTCCGACGGGGTGACCTGGATCCACCGGTCCTTCATGCGATCACGCGTCCTCGTCCAGACGCGGATGACGGCGTCGCAGGAAGTCGCCGAACAGCGGCGCGGTGTATGCGTAGACGCCGTGATCGTCGCGGTAGAGCAGGTTGTCGGCGATCAGGCGGTTGAGGCTCTGCGCGACCGCGCCCGACGACTTCGCCGTCGCAGCGTCGATCTCGCTCTTCTCGAACCTCTCACCGCCCAGACTGGCCGCCACACGCATCGTCCCCTGATCCGCTCGCCGCGCGTCCCGGTAACGCGGCTCGAAGAACTCATCGTCGAGCGCACGCTGGACGATCTGACGATGGGTCGTGAACAGCTCGTCGTCTATGACACCGCGGCCGTCGACATCCGCCGCATCCCACAGCGCCTCCCCGAACCACTGAATGAAGTACGGGTACCCGTCGACATCCCGCGCGATCGCCTCCGCCGTCTGATCCACGAACGCGATCTCCCCCGAATCGTGCGCAGGGTTCACCAGCGCAAGCGCCGCATCACTCAGATCCCCGTCGTCGCGCGGATCCAGGCTGAGGTTCGCGATCTGCTCGGCCTTGAACAGTCGCTCGGCGTTGCTGCGAGCACGGTGGATGTTCCCCATTAGCGGAGGCAGGCCGCACATCACCAGCATCACCGGCAGCGGATCATCATCGTCGTCCTGCGCCGCAACGAACGCGGACAGCAACGCCCCCAGCGGAAACTGACCCTTCCGCGGCTGGTCATACATCGTGTGCGCCTCGTCGAAGAGGAACGCCACACCACGACCGCGGGCCGCCTGGCCGACCTCTTGGAGCGCGAGCCGCAACCGGTCCTCGAGCACTGACGGGGTCTGCGGCCCACTCGAGCCGACCGCGACGCTGACCCCGCCGCCGAGATCGAGCGTCACCTGGCCGATCGCTGCCTTCGCGGCATCGGCAACCTTGCCCTTGACCCGAGCGATCACGGACAGCTGATCGACGGCGTCGCGCAGATAGTCCGCCATCGCGATCGCGAACGCGTCCTCGTCACACAAGCGGGTGCTGAGGTCCCGGCGGACGACAACCCACCCCTCGCGCTTGGCCTGACGCTCGAACTCCTTGAGGAGCACCGTCTTGCCGACGCCCCGAAGCCCCGTGATCCTGAGGTTGCTGCGCTTCTCGGGGTAGTCCTCAATCAAGCGCGCGAAACGGCGAAGCTGCTCGTCGCGCCCCGCGAGAAACGGTGGGCGAGTACCGACGCCGGGCTTGTAGGGGTTCTTGGCCACTCAGGCGCGACCGTACCGATCTTCACCGCAGTTCACAAGATCCTGTGAATTTCCGTATCGCGCGTAGCGGAGCCCACGACCGAGCCGGCGGTTTCGCCTCCGCCCGGGTCTCGCTCGCTTCCAACTCGAGCCTCGCCGGCGGGTTGAAGTTCAGCGAGCCGAGCCACCGCTCGCCCCCCGGTCGGGGCGGCCGGCTCCCGTCGGCGTTCGCCACCTCGTCGTTGCCGACGAACAGCACGACGCAGACGCCGCCGGACGCCTGACGGGACGGGTACGCGATGCCGTCGACGCGCTCGCCTGCGGACGTTCGGAAGACCGCCTTGAAGTACTCGCAGACCACCTGGGTGGGGACGTAGCCGACATGCTCCAGGCCGTCCCTGCTCACGTCCTTCGCTGCGTCGTCAACGAAACCGCGAAGGAACGCGAAGACCGGACGCTGATCCCCGAGCTCGGGATCGAACAGGCTCGGAACCTCGACCCCGGAGCTCAGGTCGAGCACCCTCATGTCGGTCAGCAGTCGGAAGTGCCCGGTCGTCGTCGCCTCCGGTGGTTCGGGGCAGGCGCTCACCGTTTCCTTCCGCGCCACGTCCGGACCGTCGGCCCCGTAGAACATCGGTACGCCAGCGGCTGACATGCGGTTAGCCGCCGCCCTCTCCGCCAGCGCCGCGGGCAGCGCAGCGAGCTCCCACGCATCCTGTGGACGCTCGTCGCGCTGATGCGGTCGCGCGCGGTAGACCGGGGTCCCCGCCTTCCAGTCGGCGATGAGGCCAGCCTGCTCGACGGCTTCGCCGAGCTCGCGCAGTACTTGCATCGGTGACATGTCGTCGACGTCCTCCTCGTCAGATGCCTGCAGAACGAAGAAGTAGCGCGCTTCGTGCTTCACCGCGCGGGTGAACTCCTCCCACCCAGAACGAAGCCGTTGAAAAGGCGTCAGTCGGAAGAAGTCGCGCTGGACCCACGCCCGGTCGGGCAGCGCCTCGGCCAGCACGCCGAGCAGTCGGTCCTCGAAGGTCACGCCTTCATCGGTGAGCAGCTCGCGCGTGGTGAGCGCGCCGTCGTAGCCCATCCCCCACGGAACCATCTCGTCGTTGTAGTCGCCCCACGCCCGCTCGAGCCCGGCCAGGACAAGCTCTCCGAGCGATTCAGCGTCGACCGCAAACGGATCGTCGGCGCCCCGTTCACAGAAGTCACACGTGTCGTACGACGCTTGCGCCTCGACCCATTCCTGGAGGAACGGCTCCTCGAAATGGCTCGCGCACACCGTCAGTCCGCCAAGGACGTAGCCGGGCCGGTCTTCCTCAGGATCCACGCGCAGAGTCTCGCGAACGACGCCGCCTCACGCAGCAACCCCGCGCGTGACCCACCGCTCGATCTCGCTGCGCAGGAACCGGCGGTGCCGCCCGAGCTTGCGTGACGGGATCAGGCCGCGGCGCGCCCAGTCGCGCACCGTGGAGACGGGTACCGCGAGGAGTGCTGCGACCTCGTCGGGGGTCATGAGGTCCGCGCGCGTGAGCCCGACCGCGGGTGGAGTGGGATCTCGTTCGATGGACATGCCCGCTTCTTGGCCCGAGCGCCGCGCGATGTTGCCGCCCGCTCGCTGAGCGCCGCGTCGACAAAGTTGCGTCACGGCGGCAACACCCGCGTCCCGGCGCTCCAAGACGGTGGTGTGCGATGCCACACGGACAGCAGGAAGACCGCGTCGAGCCGCCCGGGCAACCGGGCTGCTGGGCGCGATCGCGCCCCGCTCCTCGTGGACCCATGCGGGTCCCGGCCGACGTCCTCCGC
>JBFIDS010000315.1:0-4792 GCA_041603715.1 Paraconexibacter sp.
ACGGAGGACGCGGCGGCGGCGAGGTCGCTCATGGGCGCGAGGATATGGGGAGGGCGCCGCACCGCGGCGGACGCGGGCGCCGCTCAGTGCGCGCGCGCCGCGGGGGAGCCGAGACGCACGGAGCGCCCGCGGCGCGACGGCGTCCGTCCGACCGCGCATATGACGGTCCACTGGACGCCGTCCCGCTGCGCGCGCCCAGGGCGTCCGTATGACCGCGCATATGACGGTCCACTGGACGCCGTCCCGCTGCGGACGCTGTTGCCCGGACCGGGCTACCGCACGCCGCCGCGCTATCCTCGCCCGGCCGTGGCTGGGTAGCTCAGCTGGTTAGAGCGCACGACTCATAATCGTGAGGTCGGGGGTTCGAGTCCCCCCCCAGCTACTTCGATACGCGCCTCGCCCGCGCCCCCGGCCCGCCGCTGCGAGTCCGCGGCGACGTGTGGGGGCCGCGTCCACAGGTGGGGCCGGGCGCTCGACGACCTGCTGCTGGGAAGCGTGCCCACGACCTGGATCACGAGGTCGGTACACGACCCTTGGGCGTTTGTAAAGGACCGGCCCCTCCTGCTCTGTAGCCCGGCACCGGGACGGTCGGCGCGCGCCGGACAAGGAAGCTCGCCCATTGGTACGAATTGAGGTCTGACAGGGGAGTGAGCGCCGACCCGCCGGGATGGTCTCGGCTCGGCCGCGCCGGCACCGACGACCGCGCGTACGGCGGACACACCTCCTCACGTCACTGCGTGAGACGAGATTCCGAGATCTGCAGGGGGAACACGATGATGCTTGGCACGACTGCCCTCAATCGCTCGAGCCGGCTGCTGCTCGCAACCGCAGCGGCCGTCTGCTTCCACGCGAGCAGTGCTCACGCAGCGCCCGCCGATCTCACGCGACACCTGGAGACCCACGTCCAGGACAGGGGGCCGGCGCTCGTCGGCGACGACACGTTCTTCGGCACGGAGGGCCCTGCCCGCCTGATCGTGCGCAACGGCGTCGACGGCGGCGCCTCCTCGAAGGTCGACGCCGGATCCATCGAGATCAACGGGCGCGAGATCCTCGGGCCGCACGACTTCGCGCACGCGACGGACGAGCTGTCCGTTCCGATCGACCTGCGGGCCGATGACAACACCATCCGGGTGCGGCTGAACTGCAACACACCGAACAAGAAGTGCAAGACGGGCAGCTCCCTGAAGGTACGGGTCAAGCAGGTCGCCGACATCACGCTGAACTGGACCACGCGAATCCACTTCAACACCAACGTCAGCAGCTTCGCGGTGTCCCGCCCCTGGTACCGGCAGCTCGGGTTCAATGTCAGCTCAGGGTTCCCCGACACGAACACGCTGGAGGTGGCGGAATCCCTCGGGATCAAGACCCCGACCGAGTACGACGGCTCCCACGGACCGGAAGCGGGCGGCTACCTGCTGCGCGGCGAGCTGATCGCGCTGCAGAACGCGGGTGGTGTGTTCATCGACCTGATCGAGTTCAAGATCCCCCGCAACACCGAGCCCCCGTACGCCAAGCTGAACCACCTGGGCATGGCGCGCGCGGCCCTGATGACGACCAGTCTGGATGCCGACTACGCGTACATGACGAGCGTCATGGGCGTGAAGTTCCTCTCGCCCCCGGTCACCCGGTCCAACGGAACCCGCTTCGCGATCTTCCAGGACCCGGACGGCACGTACTACGAGCTGCAGGAGGTGGGCGGCCTCCCCAGGCTCAACCTGCTCTCCCCGACGAACATCGTCAACATCGGGGCGGTCAACATCAACGTCAGCGACTTCGAGCGCTCTCGGGCGTTCTACAAGATGCTGGGCTTCGAGGCCGGCGTTCCGCTCGCCGACACCGAGTCGCCGGACGTGGCGCGGGCCATGGGCTTCGTCGAGCCCATCGAGATCAAGGGCGAGCAGATCTTCGGCTACGGCACCGGGATCGAACTGGTCCAGTGGATCAAGCCACACGATCCGAGCCCGCCGTACCCCATCCCGATCAATCACATCGGAATCAACCGGCTGGCCTACGTCACCGCGGACCTGTCGGGCGATGTCGCAACCCTCAAGTCGCAGGGCGTCGAGTTCATCTCGGAGATCGCACCCTGCTGCAGCGGGCCCGATTCGGGGACGGGCATCGTCAGCTTCTACGACCCCGACGGAACCATCATCGAGCTGTTCGGCACGGTGGACTGAGCGCGCTCGGGCGCCCGCTGGCCCGCCGCGTCCGCCGCGGGCGCCGCGGGCCGCCTTCGACCTGGATCTGCGCGCCCGCGGGTCATCCTGGCTGCCAGCTCCGGCACGTTGGAGAACGACATGACGACGAGAGCATCACGCGTGAAGTCCCTCGGATCGATCACCGCCATCCTGGCGCTGAGCGTCACCCTGGGAAACGTGTCGGCCGCAGGCCTCCAGGAGGCGCCGATCGCAGGACTGGAGGAGTCGTCGGTCGCAGGCCCGCAGGAGGCGTCGGTCGCAGCCCCGGATGATCACGCACTCAGAGCCGAACTGGCGAACCTGCTCGTCTGCTACGCGCGCGGTGCCGATGCGATCGGCGACGCGCGATCGAACCGCGACCCCGAGGGTGCCGGACTCGCCATCTTCCGCGAGTGCTTCACCGACGACGCCACGTTCGCGGTCTGGCCGGCCGGTCAGCCTTTCGACCAGCCGGAGTTCCCCACCCGTGTGGGACCCATGCCGCCGCTGCTGATCCTGCCCGGACCCGCGGCCTGGGCCAAGTTCACCAACGCGAGCTTCCGGAGCTCCGGCTACGACTACGTCCAGCACCTCGTCGGCAACACCGTCGTCAAGGTGTCGGGCAACAACGCCACCGTCGTCGGATACCTCAACTCCACTCACGTCGTCATGGGTGAGGGCCTGTTGGCGCCGTCGCGGTGCATGCAGCAGACGAACGGAACCTACTCGTTGAAGGTGCGGAAGCTCGCCAGCGGCTGGAAGGTGACCAGCCTCGATCTCGCCCAGTTCGCGTACAACACCATCGTCGAGACCGGCGACGGCTGCGCCTGACCCGCCTCCGACGCAGGAGCCTGCACCGGGTGGGGTCACGTCGGGTCGCAGCGGCGGCCTGCGCGCGTCGCTCCGTCCCTCCGACGCCGGGCCGTTCCGCCAGATCGCCGCGGCGGGTCGTCCCTCGACGGCGTCGCGCTTCGGGTCGGTCCCGCAGGTGGGCTCACCGCGACGGGCGCAGATCGACATGATCTCGACATGTCAGCGGATGACGGCACCTCGCACCGATCACGGTCCGCGGGGAACGACGGGAGTCGCCCGACGAGCGGCGCCCCGTTCGGCGATCCCGCGCTGGTCGACTCCTACGTCACGAGGACCCGGCGGACGGTCCCCGGCCTCGACGTCGTGCACGGGCTCGTCGGTCGGATCCTGGCGGAGACGACGCCCGACGACGGTCGCATCCTCGTCGTCGGAGCCGGCGGCGGACTCGAGATCCGCCACCTCGCCGAACGCCACCCGTCCTGGACGTTCGACGGCGTCGACCCGTCCCCGCAGATGCTCGACCTCGCCCGGCGGACCATCGGCAGCCACATGGAGCGCGTCACCGTCCACGAAGGGGACGCCCGCCGTGCACCCGAAGGGCCGTTCGACGCGGCGACCTGCCTGCTGACCCTGCACTTCCTCGGTCGCGACGAGCGCCTCGCCACGCTGAGCGAGATCCGCCGGCGCCTTCGCCCGGGCGCACCCCTCCTCACGTTCCACCACACCGCCGCGGACGGGCCGGACCCGCTGACCTGGTTCCGGCGCTCCGCGCGCTTCGCGGCCGACCCGGCGAGCAGCCCCGCCGAGATCGACCGGAGCGCCGCCGTCCTGGCGGCCCGGCTGCCCGTCCTCAGCCCTCACGAGGACGAAGCGCTCCTCCGCGACGCCGGATTCTGCGACATCGGCCTCTTCTTCGCCGCCCTCAGCTTCCGCGGCTGGGTCGCCTCCGCCTCCCCCACGTCCACCGCCCGGGGAGCGTGAGGAGCACCGGCGCGAAAAGGGCGCGCAGGGACACGATGAGCAGCGGAAGGATGACGGCGGTCGCGACGCCGGCGACGCGTCCGGACGCGGACGGGCGGTCGGTCCGCCGCCGTCGCCGCCGCCGTCGGATCGCGGCCACGTGCGATCGCACCCGTGGGGACCTCACGATCAGCGTCCGGTGTTCCGGCGGCGGGTCGGCCTGCCCGGGTCCGTGCTCGTGCCGCGCCGGGGCGGTCACGGACGCGTCTGGAGTCGCGTGCTCGACGAGCTCGATGCGATCGTGGACCTCGTGCCCTGCGGGGACCGTCGCCCGCCGGACGTCTGGCTCGCGGACGCCCACAACCTCACGGACGTCCCGCACGGCGCGCCGCTCGTGGTCCAGGCGCACGAGGCCGGGTGGCGGGATCCCGTCCAGGCCCCCCTCTACGGGACGGCGTTCGCCGAGGCCATCGAGCGGAACACGAGCGTCGCCGTCCGCAGCGCGTCCCGGGTCATCACCGCCGCCGTGTCCGCCCGGGCGGAGCTCGTCGATGCCTACGGCATCCCGTCCGACACCGTCGACGTCGTGGCGCACGGGGTCGACCACGCGACCTTCAGGCCGGGGCGCCCCGGTGCGCGCGAGCTGCTCGCCCGCACCGGGGTCGCACCCGACGCCCCGTTCGTCCTCTTCGTCTCCAGCCTCCACCCGCGCAAGAACCTCGCGGTCCTCCGGGCGGCGATGGCCGGCCTGGTGGCGCGGGGCTTCCCCCACCTCCTCGTCGCCGTGGCCGCGTCCGTCGCGGGCGACGACGCCGAGGCCCGCGCCGAGCGCGCGCTTCTCA
>JBFIDS010000316.1:0-4765 GCA_041603715.1 Paraconexibacter sp.
CCGCGCCTCCTCCTCCCCGGGGAGCACGTCGACGCCGATGCCGCTCGTCCCGCGGACGGCGGCGCACAGGTCATCCCCGTTGGGAGCGGCCCGGATCGCGGCCGTCGCGACGGCGCGCAGGTACTCGGCCCCGGCCGCCCGCGCGAGCGCGACCTGGCCCGCAACGACCTCGGCGACCTCCGCGAGCTTCGTCGACGCGATCGCCCCGTCGGGCCCGCAGGCGGCACCGATCCGCGTGAAGACGCGCTGCGAGGCGACCTCGCGAAGAGGCCCTCCCGGGCCGGTCGGCTCGGCCACGAGGAGGCGCGTCGTGTTCGAGCCGATGTCGATGCAGGCGCACCGCACGCGCCCCAGCTTGTCATGATGCGGCCGATGCCCGCCCACGCGCAGGCCGACATCGCGATCCTCGTCCGGGAACTGCGGAAGTCCTACGGCAACCGTGAGGCGGTCCGCGGGATCGAGTTCGACGTCCATCGCGGTGAGGTCTACGGCCTCCTCGGGCCCAACGGCGCGGGGAAGACGACCACCGTCGAGATCCTCGAGGGCTACCGCGAGCGCACGAGCGGCATCGTGTCCGTGCTCGGCCACGACCCGGAGCGCCGGCCGCGCGACCTGCGCGCCCGTGTCGGCATCGTCCTGCAGTCGACGGGCCTCTACCGCCACATCGGGGTCCGGGAAGCCGTCGCCCACTTCGCGCGGCTCTACCCCGCCCCACGGGACGTCGACGAGGTGCTCGGCCTCGCCGGGCTCGAGGACCTCGCCGACGCCCGTACCCGGACGCTCTCCGGCGGTCAGGCCCGTCGCCTCGACTTCGCTCTCGCGCTCGTCGGCGACCCGGAGCTCGTGTTCCTCGACGAGCCCACCACGGGGTTCGACCCCGCGGCGCGCCGGCAGGCGTGGGACGTCGTTCGCTCGCTGCAGGATCTCGGGAAGACCGTCCTGCTCACGACCCACTACCTCGACGAGGCGCAGGCCCTGTGCGACCGGGTCGCGATCCTCAAGGAGGGTCGCATCGTCGCCGAGGGCCCCCCGGCGCAGCTCGGCTCCTCGTCGGCGCGCTCGCGGGTGACGTGGCGCGCCGAGGACGGGACGCTCCAGACGCGCGAGACAGACGACCCGACCGCGCTGCTGCACCAGCTCACGAGCGCGGCCCTCGCCCGCGACGAGCCGCTGCGCGACCTCACCGTGTCCCGCCCGACCCTCGAGGACGTCTACCTCGAGCTCACCGCCGAGATCGAGGAGGAGGTGCTCCCCGGTGGCTGACGGCGTCGCTCTCGCGTGGCACCAGTACCGCCTCGAGCGCCGGATGTTCTGGCGCAACCCGTCGGCGGCGTTCTTCAACTTCGCGTTGCCGCTGCTCTTTCTCGCCTTCTTCGGGGCGGTGTTCAGCGGGTCGCAGGAGGATCTCGACATCATCGTCCCCGGCATCGCGGGAATGAGCGTCATGTCGACGACGTTCTCCGCGCTTGCGATGAACATGACGTTCCTGCGCGAGCAGGGCGTCCTGAAGCGGATGCGCGGCACGCCGCTGCCGTCGGGCGCGTACCTGTCGGGCGTCTTCGCCAACGCGGTCACGAACACGGTCATCCAGATCACGCTCGTCGTCCTCGCGGGCAAGGCGTTCTTCGGGGTGGACTGGCCGCAGGAGTGGATGGCGCTCGCGGTCTTCGTCCTCATCGGCGTCGTCGCACTCGCCGCGCTCGGAGTCGCCTGGTCGCACGTCATCCCGAACTTCGACTCGGCGCCCGCCTACGTGAACATCGTCTTCCTGCCGGTGATCTTCATCTCCGGCGTCTTCTTCGACGCGGAGAACGCCCCCGCGGTCCTGCGGGACATCGCCCAGGCGCTCCCGCTCACCCACCTCATCGACGGGCTGTCGGGCGCGATGGTCACCGGGGTGCCCCTGTCGGACAACCTCAGCGGCCTGGCGATCGTCGCGCTGTGGGGCGCATTCGGCCTCGTGTTCGCGATCCGCGGCTTCCGCTGGGAGTCGCACCGGGCCTGACGCACGGGCCGGCGGGCCGCGCCGGCACGTCAGCCTGCGGCAGCGGTCCCCGGCAGCGGGTGGTCCAGCGGCCCCGGGGCGAACAGCTCCACCGAGCCGCATCGAGGGCACGCGTACTCGTGGTAGGCGGTGCTCCCGCGCCGCGCGAGCGTGAGGTCCTCGCGGGCGACCTCGTCGGGCCGCCCGACCGTCATGACGTCGCGACGGCCACGGTACGCGCGTGGGACCGCGCAGTGCGGGCACGTGAGGTCGATCGTGGCGGCGAGCCCGGCACGATCGGAGGCGAGCACGGCGGACCGGCCCTTCGCCCGCCGGATCTGGTCGGCCGCCCGTCCCGCGAGCGCGCGCGCCTCGGCGACGTACCGGTCGGCCTCGGGCAGCTCTGCCCGGCGCTCCCGTCGATGCCCGTCGAGATCGACGGTCGTGATGCTCGCATGGGTCGCGGCGAGCCGCGCGACCGCCACGTCCCCCGGTCGCAGGCCCCCTCGCGGCGCCCGCCACTCGACGACGGCCTCCGCCGACCCGTCGGGAAGGGGCGCGCTCAGCGCGATGCTCGTGTCGTCCATGGCTGCGGGATCCTAGCCCCGGGCGTGGACACGCGGCCCGAAATGCGGCGGTCGTCGTCGCTTCGTCGCGAGCGGCGACGCGGGCTCAGGCGATGCGGAACGCGGCGGGCGGCGTGCCGACGAGCTCGACCGGGACGTCCCAGCGAGGGTCGCGCTCCCAGTCGGCGCGCAGCAGCGAGTGCAGAACGACGTCCTTCTGCACGTCGCCGTGGCGGTGGTAGCCGCGCAGGATGCCCTCGCGCGTGAAGCCGAGACGCTCGAGCGCACGCTGGGAGCGGGCGTGCTGCACGTCGGCGTAGGCGCCGAGCCGCTGCAGCCCGTAGACCCCGAAGGCGAGATGCGCGACGAGAGCCTTGCTCTGCGCATTGACACCGGTCCCCCACCACCGCCGGCCGAACCACGTCCCGACGACCGCGCGCCGGTCCCGGGCGCTCCACTCCGACAGGCCGGTGACGCCGATCGGCCCGTCCTCGTGATGGACGACGAGGAGGTCGAGTTGGTCACCGCGGTCACAGCGCTGCTGCGCGCGCCGCACGTACTCCGCCGGCTCGGTCTCGTGCCTGTAGGGCCCCCAGGAGAACCAGCGGGTCACCTCCGGGTCCGACCCGAGCGCGAACAACGCCGGCACGTCCTCGTGCGTCGGCGGGCGCAGCGTGAGGGTCGGTCCGCGCAGCTCCACGGCGAGTGATGGTAAGGAAGGGGTGACTGGTTCGAGTCCCGTGAAGGATCGAGATGCCGACCGCTCGACCCCTACCTCAGCAGCGCCGCCCGTTGAATCGGACGGCCTCGAACCGGGTCAGTCGGAAGCTCGCCCCGCGGCGCGGCCGCACGATGATCGTGCGCCCGCGGCAGCGGGTGCCCTTCGGCCGGGAGAAGCGGAAGTACGCCGTGTCCGTGCCCGCGCCCCCGTCCCAGCGCTCGACCCCGCGCCGCAGATCGCCGCGCCTTGCGACGAAGAAGTCGTTGCCGTCGCCGCCCGAAACGCGGTCCGTCCCGGCGCCCGGGTCGATGATGTCGTCCCCTGCTCCGCAGATGATCCGATCGTTCCCGCCGAGCCCACGGACGTGGGTGACCGGACCGACCGGACAGCGGAGTGTGTTGCCACGCGACGTGCCGCGCAGATCGCGCCCTGTCGAGCTGACCGCGAGGTCATAGACGACCGGGGCGCCGCCGGTCGTCCTCACCTCGGCCTCGAGCGCCACCCGTCCGAAGGTCACGCCGCTCGCGTCGATGGGCTTCGACGCGGTTCCTGTGAACGTCCCGAGCCGCTGCCCCGTCGAGGTGTCGCGGATCGTCACGCGCAGCGTCCCCGCACCGAGCGGCTTCGCGGCCACGGTGAACCGGCGCCCGCGCGCGATGACTCGCCGCCAGCGGTGCACTGCAGCGCCACTCAGCACCTCGCTCGACGCGACGCCCTCTGTGAGCTTGCCGCCGCCGTCTCCTCCGCGCGGGTCGTCGACCGCTGTCGCCCCTCGCGTCTCGACCTGCCCGATGAAGCGCGCCTGCGCCTGGGCGGAGTCGATCGTGGCGAACAGCCCGCCGGTGGCGAGGATCTCGGCCACGAGCGTCGCCGGCGGGCCGCCCGACGACTGCGCGGTGCGAGCGGCGAGCGGGTTCTGCGTCAGCGTCGCCTCGGGCGCGAGCTCCCGCGGACGGGTGGACCTCGTTGCCGGCACGGGTGTGCTCGGCGGGGCGAGGAACCCGAAGCTGACTCGGATCCCCGCGGTCCGCGCGAGCCGGATCGCCGCGGTCTGCGCAGCAGTGTTGCTGTCGATGCCGTCGGACAGCACGACGGTGCCGCTCCGCCCCGGGATGTGGCCACCGTCGCGGGTCAGCTCGGCGGTCGCGGCGTTGATGCCGGCCGCGATGTTCGTCCCGCCGCGTGAGTCGATGCCCGTGAAGCGGGCGAAGAGCGGGTCGCTGAGGGGCGAGACGACGCGGGCACCGGAATCGAAGTCGACGACCGTCGACAGGTCGGGGCGGGTCACGCCGTCGGCGGCCGAGACGAGGCGGGAGTTGAACGCCTGCCCGGCGGTGATGCGGAGGTTGCCGGGGTCGGTCTGGAGGTTCGAGCCGGAGCTGTCGATCACGATTGCCAGACGTCGGCCCTGGCAGTCGCGGAGCGGGTCGTCACGGGTGAGCGCGCAGACGATCAGCGGACCCTTGCGAGGCCCGTAGCGGTCGACGATCGCCG
>JBFIDS010000317.1:0-4764 GCA_041603715.1 Paraconexibacter sp.
ACCGGCGCGAGCGACAGCGCGGGGTCGCGCTCCCCCTTCGGCCGGCCGTGGTGCGCGCCGAGCACGATCTGCGACGGTCCGCGCTCGCGGAGCGCGGCGATCGTCGGGCGCGCGGCGCGGATCCGCGTGTCGTCGGTGATGCGAGCGTCGGCGAGCGGGACGTTGAAGTCCACGCGGACGAGCACCCGCTTGCCGGCGACGTCGAGGTCGTCGAGCGTCCTCATGCGATGTCGGGCTTCGTCGTCCTAGAGGACGCGCTGGATGAGGTCGACGCAGCGGTTCGAGTAGCCCCACTCGTTGTCGTACCAGGAGACGACCTTCACCATCCTGCCGTCCATCGCGACCGTCAGCAGCGAGTCGAAGATCGAGCTGTGCGGGTTCGTGACGATGTCGCTGGAGACGATCGGATCCTCGGTGTACTCGAGGATGCCCTTCATCGGGCCGTCCGCGGCGGCCTTCACCGCGGCGTTGACCTCCTCGACCGTCGTGTCGCGGCTGGAGCGGATCGTGAGGTCCACGACGGACCCCGTCGGGACGGGAGCGCGGACCGCGAAGCCGGACAGCTTGCCGTTGAGCTCGGGGAGCACGATGCCGACGGCCTTCGCCGCGCCGGTCGAGGCCGGGACGAGGTTCGTCGCCGCGCTGCGCGCGCGGCGCAGGTCGGCGTGAGGCGCGTCGAGGAGGCGCTGGTCACCCGTGTAGGCGTGGATGGTCGTCATGAGGCCGTGCTCGATGCCGACCGCGTCGTTGATCGCCTTGGCGAACGGCGCGAGGCAGTTCGTCGTGCACGACGCGTTGGAGATGATGTGGTGGTTGTCCTTGTCGTACTGGTCGTCGTTGACGCCGAGCACGAGCGTGACGTCCTCGCCCTTCGCGGGGGCGGAGATGATGACCTTCCTGACCGAGCCGCCGAGGTGCTTGGCGGCGTCGTCGCGCTTCGTGAAGAAGCCCGTGGACTCGAGGACGACGTCGACCTCATGGGCCGCCCAGTCGATGTCGGCGGGGTCGCGCTCCGCGAAGACCTTGATCGACTGACCGTCGACGACGAGGCCGTTGTCGTCGGAGTCGACGGTCCCCGGGTACGGGCCGAGGATCGAGTCGTACTTCACGAGGTGCGCGAGCGTCGCGTTGTCCGTGAGGTCGTTGAACGCGACGAACTCGATGTCGGCGCCGGCCGCCTTCGCGGCGCGGAAGACGTTGCGGCCGATGCGGCCGAAGCCGTTGATTCCTACGCGGACGGGCATGGAGTCAGGTCCTTCCTTCGGTCAGGTCCGGAGAGGGTCGCCGGTGCCGCGGGACAGCCCGGCAGGGGTGCCCCTTACCCTAGTACTCGGAGGCAGGTGGCTGCCCTCTCGGCCCCGTGACGAGGGGCTCGCCGGGGCGTCAGTCCTGGCCACTCACGAGCTCGACGCGCAGGCCGTCCGGGTCGCGCAGGTACGCCGCGAAGTACCGGGGCCCGTACTGCGGCCGCGGCCCGGGGGCCCCATCGTCGGTCCCGCCGGCCGCGAGCCCCGCCGCGTAGGCCGCTTCGACGGCGGCCCGGCCGACCGCCTCGAGGGCGACGTGCCCGTACCCGGGAGCGGGCTCCCGGCCGCGCGCGACGATCCAGAAGCGCGGGTCGAGACGGCCGTAAGCGACCGCGGACGGCGCCTCGTACTGGCGACGGCAGCCGAGCGGGAAGAAGATCGCGTCGTAGAACCGGGCGGAGCGGGCGAGGTCGGACACCTCGAAGCCGATGTGGGCGAACACGGCCGGACATGCTCGCGTCCCGGGCGGACGGGACCGGCGGCCGCTACGGCCGGGCCCGGCCGACGTCCCGGTGGGTGACCTCGACGAACACGTCGTCGCGCGCGCCGTAGCGCACACCGAGGTGCTCGGTGATGGCGACGGACCGGTGCCGGCCCCCGGTGCAGCCGATCGCGACGACGAGGTGGGTCTTCCCCTCGGCGAGGTACTGCGGCAGGAGGAAGTCGAGGAGCGGCTCGAGCTTCTCGTAGAACGCGTCGAGGTGACCGTCCCGGGACACGTACTCCACGATCCGCGGGTCCTTGCCGGTGAGCGGTCGCAGCTCGGGGTCGTAGTGCGGGTTGGGGAGGAACCGCACGTCGAAGGAGAGGTCGGCGTCGCGGGCGGGTCCGTGCTTGAACCCGAAGCTCTCGAAGGTCACGGCGAGGCGCGTCGCCTTCTGGCGCGGCACGAACTCGTCGGCGATCCGCTTGCGCAGCGCGTGCCCGTTCAGGCCGGTGGTGTCGATGACGACGTGGGCGCGCTCCCGGACCGGGGCGAGCAACTCGCGCTCGGCCGCGATGCCCTTGGCGACCGACGACTTCGGCGCGAGCGGATGCCGTCGGCGCGTCTCCTTGAAGCGGGTGATGAGCGTGTCCTCGTCGGCCTCGAGGAACATCACCTGGTGCGGCACGTTCCGCGCGGCGAGGTCGTCGAGGACGGCCCGCAGCCCCTCGAAGTACTCACCGCCGCGCACGTCGCTCACCACGGCGGCCCGGCGGACCTTCGCGCCCTCGTGCACGAAGAGGTCGACGAGTCCCTTGATCATCTCGGGAGGCAGGTTGTCGACGCAGAAGTACCCGGCGTCCTCGAAGACGTTCATCGCGGTCGACTTGCCCGCGCCCGAGAACCCCGTGATGACGACGAGGTCCTCCAGGCGCTCGGGGTCCGGGCTCGACGGCGTGGTCTCCACGACCTGCATGGTCTCACGGCGCCCGGCGCCCGAGCGTGGTCATCCGGAGGTCCGATGGAGGAACGTGTAGAGGTCGCGGGCGGTCTTGCCCGGCAGGCCCGGGACCTGCTCGAGCTGCTCGCGGGTCGCCGAGAGGACCGCCTCGGGCGAGCCGAAGTGCTTGAGCAGCGTCCGCTTGCGCGCCTCGCCGATCCCCGGCAGGCCGTCGATGATCGACTCGGTCATCGCCGTGTCACGACGCTGACGGTGGTGGGTGATCGCGAAGCGGTGCGCCTCGTCGCGCACGCGCTGCAGGAGCTGGAGCTCGGCGGAGCTGTGGTCGAGCACGATCGGGTCCGCCCGGCCCGGGAGGAAGACCTCCTCGATCCGCTTGGCGAGCGAGACGACGGCGACCCCGCGGTCCCGGAACCCCTGGAGGGCCTCCAGTCCCGCGGAGAGCTGGCCCTTGCCGCCGTCGACGACGATGAGGTTCGGCAGCGTCGCGAAGCTCTCGTTGCGCTTGGGGTCGTGCGGGCTGAGGTCCTGCTGGGACTCCCACTGCGCGTGGCGACGGGTGAGCACCTCGTTCATCGACGCGAAGTCGTCGGGCCGGCCGATGCCCTCGCCCCCGCGAATCGTGAACCGCCGGTAGTCGGACTTCTTCGGCGCCCCGCCCTCGAAGACCACCATCGAGGCGACGGTGTGGGTCCCCATGAGGTTCGAGATGTCGAAGCACTCGATCCGCAGCGGGAGGACGTCGAGCCCGAGCGCCTCCTGAAGCCCGTCGAGCGCCTCCACGCGCTGCTGGCGGCGGCGCTCCTTCTTGAGCTTCTCCTGGTCGAGCGCGAGGGCGGCGTTGCGCTCGGCGAGGTCGAGGATCCGCCGCTTGTCGCCGCGCTCGGCGGGACGGACGACGACCGCCGCGCCCCGCTTCTCGCTGAGCAGCTCCGAAAGCGGCTCGAGGTCACCGACCTCGTGCTGGACGATGACCTGCGGCGGGACGGTCACGCCCCCCCCGTAGTACTGCAGCAGGAACTCGACGGCGATGACGCCGACCTCGTGCTCGGAGGGGTTCTCGAGGTAGAAGCTCTGGCGGTCCGCGAGCACGCCGTCGCGGACCTGGAAGACCTGCGCGTTGGCGTCGACGCCCTCCGCCGCGACCGCGACGACGTCGACGGTCCCGACGCTGCCGTTGGAAACGCGCTGGCGCTCGAGGAGCGACTGCACGGAGCGCAGCCGGTTGCGCTCCAGCGCCGCCTGCTCGAACTCCTGGGCGGCCGCGGCGGCCTTCATCTTCGCCTCGAGGTCGCGCTCGATGTCCTTGAAGCGCCCGGAGAGGAACGCGACGACGCCATCGATCGACTCCCGGTACTGCTCGGCGTCCACGTACCCGACGCACGGCGCCTCGCACCGCTTGATGTAGTAGTCGAGGCACGGCGAGCCGCTTCGGCGGCCGGGCTCCGTCCCCGTGCACGAGCGGAACAGGAAGATCTTCGCGAGGAGGTCGAGCGTGCTGCGCACGCGCTTCGCGCTCGAGTAGGGGCCGAAGTAGAGCCGGTTCCTGCGGTGCTTCTCCCGCGTGAAGTACACGCGGGGGAACGCCTCGTCGGTCGAGATCGCGATGTACGGGTAGCTCTTGTCGTCGCGCAGCCGGATGTTGAAGCGCGGCCGGTACTGCTTGATGAAGTTCTGCTCGGCGAGCAGCGCCTCGGTCTCGCTCGCGACGAGGAGGAACTCGACGGTCTCGATCGCGTCGACCATCTCGTAGCCACCGCGCGTCACCGGGTTCGAGAAGTGCGACGCGACGCGCTTGCGGATCGACTTCGCCTTGCCGACGTAGACGACCTTGCCCTTGCCGTCCCGGAACAGGTACACGCCGGGACCGTCGGGGAGCGACGCGCGCTGATCGGCGAGCCGCGTGCGACGGCCCTCGGAAGGTGCGGTGGACATTCACCACCGAGGATACGAAGCGAGAGCGGCGGGCCCCCCGCGGGACCGCCCCGGCGGCGACGCGGGTGGTCGCCGGGCTCGCGCCTCAGGCGACGCGCGCGGCGGGAGCGGGCGTCACCGCCACCTCCACGCGCCCG
>JBFIDS010000318.1:0-4747 GCA_041603715.1 Paraconexibacter sp.
CGTCGGCGGCGGCGGGGCGCGCCGCGACGATCGCCTCCGGGTCCCCGAGGCCGTCGCGATCGCGGATCGCGTCGATCCAGCGGTCCATCGCGGGGTAGGCGTCGCCGGGCAGCGAGACGCCGCGCCAGATCCGCAGGTTGCCCCCGCGGGTGGACCCGCCGCCCGAACGGCGGCGCAGGCGGTCACGCACCATGTAGGGGCGCACGTGGTCGTGGAACCCGAGGACCGGGACGAGGTCGAGGTAGGTCGCGAGGTCGATGATCGGCGCCCGGTCGATCGCGCCGCGGCCGATCACCCCGCCGAGCCGGTACGCGACCTCCGCGGTCTGCGGGAGCATCGCGCTGCGCTGCGGGGTCGGCCGGGCGTCAAGGTCGAACCCACCGACGCGGACGTTGAGGTCGACGAACTGCTCGGCGGTGATGAGCCCGGCGTTGAACGCGTTCAGTCCGTACTGCACGCCGACGTTGTCGTACGGACGATCGGCGAACCCGGTCGCCGGATCGGTGGGCCAGAGGTTCTTCGTCGCGTCCTGCAACGTGCAGCGCACCCCGGTCGGGTTGCGCTGTGCGTCGTAGCGGATCGCCTTCGGGACGATCCCCGAGCAGCCGTCGAACGGATGCAGGACCGGGAGGAACAGGTCCTCCCAGTCGCGGCAGATCTGGAGGGTGCGGTGGCCGCGCACCGCGAGGATCTGGTCGTCGGTCCAGGGCAGCTCGGTCTCACGCTGATAGCGCAGCAGCAGCCCGCAGTCGACGACGGTCATCGCCGTCGACACCACGTCGGTGAACGACGCGATCGGCATCGCGGCGTCGAGGAGGCCGGGGCCGTTGTTCACCGCGTTGTACTGCTGCAGCGCGCCACCGGAGCCGCCGACCGAGAGGGTCGACTCCGGGTCCCCGAGCGTCTCGACGATGTGCTCCTTGACCATGGCGAGCGTCTCGAGGCTCGTGAGGGGGTTGCAGTACACCCCGAACGCGGTCTGCGAGGAGTAGGCGATGAGGTCGCCGGCGGCGAGGCGGTCCGGCACACCGCCGACGAGCGCGAACGCGGTGTCGCCGGCGGCCTCCGCCGGGGAGACGCCGAGGACGAGCCCGAGCGGCGCGCGACCCTGCCGGTAGCCGACCCCGCAGCTCTCACCGAACGAGTAGGTGAGCCGCTTGTTCCAGTTCGTGCGGAGCGGGGCGTCCTTCCCGCGCGCGTGCGGGTCGTCGAGAACGGCGAGGCGCGTGAGGCCGCGGTTGATCGTCCGCGTCTCCACCCGGACGACGAACGGGACCTCACGGCCGCCGCGGGTCCGCGTGCGGATCGTCCCGCGCGGGTAGGGCGCGTACGGGTCGGCGAGCTTCTCGTAGGTGTTGTCGAGCCGCCGCGCATACCACTCGACCCTCGGCTCGATCGAGCAGTACTCGTCGAGCGGCTTCCCGAGTCCGGACTGCTCGGACTCGCAGAAGAACGGCGTCTGGTGCGGCCCGGAGAGGATCGGGCCGGTCACGGGGTGGTTGCGGACCCCGAGGGTGGCGACCTTGCGCGCGCGTTTCCCGCGGCGCACGACCGCGGTGATCCGGTTGAGCCCGTCGCGCAGCCCGGTGACGAGGCCGCGCCGGGTCCCGTCGGCGCGCAGCGGGCCGAACGCCGCCGTGACGCTGCGCCCGTCGCGCCGGACGGCGACGCGGTCCCCGGCGCGCAGCCCGCGCAGCTCCATGAGGACGTCGCCGCCGCTCACGGCGTCGGGGAGGGTGGAGATCGTGGCGAGCTCGATCTGCGATGCCCTGCGTCCCGTCGTCGACTGGTCGAACGGGTCGGCGAGCGCGGTCGGGGCGCGTGTCGGCGCCTTCCTCGACGCGAGCGCGCCGTCCGTGATCGCTCCCGCCGTCAGCGCGCAGGCGAGTGCGGCGACGGCGGCCCGCCCTGCCCTGGACCCCATCCGGCGAGGCTACCGCGGATCCACGGCTCGTGCGAACGGCGACGTTCAGGTGACGGTGCGGGCCTCGACGATGCGCACGATCTGCGCTGCGCGGTCACCGGTCCCCGGGATCCGCTCGGCGAAGTCGGAGGGCGCGTGCAGCGCCGCCTCGTCGAAGCCGGCCTCGAGCAGTCGCGCGCGGGCCTGCGCGGACGTCGCGTGGTGGAAGTGGATGCCACCACGCACGAGCAGGCCGAGACCCCGCCCGAGCACCGAGAGGAGCAGGCCCGAGTTCTGCTCCCGGAGGTGGAGGTCCGAGAGGTAGAGCCCGTGGGGGAAGCCGCGCAGCGTGGCGGCGAAGCGCGGCCAGAGGTTCGCGAGATCCGGGGGTGAGAGGTAGTTGAGGAGGCCCTCGGTGATGATCGCGGTCCCGCGCGAGGGGTCGAGATCCGACGCGATCGACGCGAGGCTCGCCGGTCCGGAGGCGCGCAGCGCGTCGATCTCGGCGACCCGGTGGTGGGGGCCCCCGAGGCCGGCGCGCGCGAGGGCCCCGCGCTTGCGGGCCGCCATCCCGGGCAGGTCGGCCTCCACGTAGGTGAGGGAGTCCCCGTGACGGCGGGCGAAGCGGGCGCCACGCGGTGACATCCCGGCGGCCACCTCGACGATCTGGCTCACGCGGCCGTCGGCGATCGCCTCCTCGAGGAGCGCGTCGATGATCCGGTGCCGGGCGAGCAGGAAGGCCTCGACCGTCGGCCCGCCGAGGAGCCCGCTCAGCGTGGCCAGCGGCCGGCCGCCGTGGTAGATGAGCGCCCCTTCGCGGGTGGCGAAGCCCTCTGGCGCGAGTCCGTTGCGGGCCCAGACGTACCCCGTGTAGTGCGCTGTGGGACTGATCGTCTCCGGACCGCGGGCGAACGGATTCACCCCGGCAGCGTACGCTCGATCGCGCTCACGAGGTCGGGATCGTCGGGCTTGACCTTCGTCGCCCAGCGCGCGACGAGGCGCCCGTCGGCGTCGACGAGGTACTTCGAGAAGTTCCAGACCGGCGGCTTGGAGTCGGGCTGGCGCGCGAGGTCGTCCCACAGCGGGTGCGGGTCCGCGCGCACCGACATGGGCTCGGTCATCGGGAACGTCACGCCGTAGTTCTTGTGACAGACGGCGCCGATCTCCTCGGGGTCGTCGTGCTCCTGCCCCATGAAGTCCGCGGACGGGCAGCCGAGGACCTGCAGTCCTTGGCCGGCGTACTTGTCGTAGAGTTCCTGCAGGCCGGTGAACTGGGGGGTGTAGCCGCACTTGCTCGCCGTGTTGACGATCAACGTCGGCTTGCCGCGCAGCGTCCCGAGGTCGAGCGTCCCGCCGTCGAGTAGGCCGACCTCGTGGCGGTAGAGGTCCGTGGGCTCCTTGTGGGCCTTGGACCGCTTGAGGTACATGCGAAGGGTGTTGAGGGCCATGTGACGTCCTTACGTCGGGGGGCTCGTGGTGGTTCACGCGGGGCGGGCGGCCCCGGAGGCGGGTCAGGTCGCGGGGGCCTCGGTGCGTTGGACGACCTCGAACGCGAGGAGGCTCGATCCGTGGGCGACCGGACCGCCGTCGGCGTTCGCCGCGGCCTGGGCGTGCCCCCGCTTGAACGCGTCGCTCTCCACCCACGCGCGGAACGCCTCCTCGCTCTCCCAGCGCGTGTAGACGAAGTAGCGGGTGTCGCCCTCGACGGGTCGCAGCAGCTCGAACCCGAGGAATCCGGGCATCTTCTCGACCTCGGAGGCCCGCTTGGCGAACCGCTCCTCGAGGGCGGCCTCGCGCCCGGGCGTCACCTCGATGGCGTTGATCTTGACGACGTTCATGACGGAGTCCTACCACGGGACAGCGCCGGGCCCCGAGGGCGGGCGGAAGGCGTGATCCACAATTTCCGTGCTTTCGCCGCAACGTTGCGGTGTCAGCCCTGTTGCGAGGGGCATGAGATTCCTGTCCGCACGTCAGATTGCGACCATCGCGGCGTCCGCCGCCGTCGCGGCGCCCGTCGCGCTCGCTGCGCCCATCGAGATCGGGGACCGCAACCCCGCCGGCGGCGCCGAGGCGCGCTCCGAGACCCAGATCATCGCCCAGACCAACGTCGGCTCCTACGGCACTCGCCAGTCGAACAAGGGCGCAGGAGGCGGAGCGATCTACGGCTGCCGCGCGCGGCTCGGGACCGCGCCCCAGAACCCCGACATCTCCACGCCGTGCATCCGAGTGAACAACCTCAGCGACGGCAAGGCCTTCGACTTCGTCTTCAACACGGGCGCGATCGGCGGCATCATCCAGTCCGGGGGCAGCCTCCTCACCCCGAAGCCCAACGCGGCTCCGTTCATCACGAACGCGACGGCGGTCGCGACCGGCCTGAACGCCGACCGGATCGACGGTCAGCACGCCAGCCAGCTCATCGCGGCGGCGCGCGTGTCGAAGGATCTCGACGCCGAGAAGATCGGCGGGCTCACCGTCAACCAGATCATCTCGGCCGCGCGTGATGGTGGCATCGCGTGCGGTGAGGGTCTCGTCGCCGCGGGCGACACCTGCATCGAGGCGGCGCCCCGTGCGGCCGCGAACTTCGCCGCCGCCTCGGCGGCGTGCGGTGCGGCCGGCCGTCACCTGCCGACCGCGAGCGAGCTGCAGTTCGCACGCACGCTCGACGGCATCGACCTCGGGTCGGGCGAGATGGCGTCCGACCTCACGCCGGGCGTGACGCTCGTCCTCCCCGCGGCGCTCGGCGAGCTCCTCACGCCGACCGTCTACGCGACGGTCGCCGACGACGGTACGACGTCGTCCTCGCCGGAGGGCACCGACACGGCCTTCCGCTGCGCCGTCGGCTGA
>JBFIDS010000319.1:0-4724 GCA_041603715.1 Paraconexibacter sp.
GCGATCGGCGAGACGGTCGTCATCCTCCTCGCCGCCGGCAACAACCCGAACCTCACGTTCGACCTCTCCGTCGCCCACCAGAACATGGCGGCGTTCATCGCGAACACCGCCCGGTCGGACGTCTCGGCGGGCAGCGTCGCCTTCGGGACGATCTTCGTCGTCGGCGCGACGCTGTTCCTCATCACCTTCATGCTCAACCTGGTCGCGATCAGGTTCGTGCGCAAGTACCGACAGGTCTACGAGTAGGAGCGTCCGGTGGCCGTCGCCGAAGCAGAGCTCACCCGCAAGGCCGTCGAGCGGTCGTCGGGCGGGGAGCAGACCCGGGGCCTGCTGTTCCTCAGCGGGCTCCTCCTCACGCTCCTCATCTCCGTCGTCTTCCTCGCCGCGCTCCTCATCACGGTCGCCTCGGACGGCGTCGGGTTCCTCTCGACGGACTTCCTCACCGAGTTCCCGTCGCGCTTCAGCCCGGAGGATGCGGGCGTGCGGTCGGCGCTCGTCGGCACGCTCTACCTCATGGGGCTGTGCGCGCTGTTCATCATTCCGGTGGGCATCGCGACGGCGATCTACCTCGAGGAGTTCGCGGACCCCGAGAAGCGGGTCAACCGCATCGTCGAGGTGAACATCCAGAACCTCGCGTCCGTCCCCTCCGTCGTCTACGGCATCCTCGGCCTCGCGTTCATCGTTCGCGGCCCGGTCGACATCCTCGGCATGGGGGAGGGGCGCCCGACGCTCCTCGCCGGCGCCCTCACGCTCGGGCTCCTCGTCCTGCCCGTCGTGATCATCGTCTCGCGCGAGGCGATCCGAGCGGTGCCGCCCTCGATCCGGGAGGGCTCGCTCGCCCTCGGGGCGACCCAGTGGCAGACCATCTGGAAGCAGGTCCTGCCGGGCTCCCTCCCCGGGATCGCGACCGGCGTGATCCTCGCGCTGTCGCGGGCGATCGGGGAGACCGCACCGCTCATCCTCGTCGGCGCCGCGGCCTTCCAGCGCTTCGACCCCGAGATCGATGGCCCGTTCACCGCGCTGCCGATCCAGATCTTCAACTTCGTCGGCGAGCCCGAAGCCATTTTCCAGGAGCTCGCCGCGGCTGCCATCATTGTGTTGCTCGTGATCCTCATCGCGATGAACAGCGTCGCGATCTTCCTCCGAAACCGTTACGAGCAGAAGTGGTGAGCGATCCCAACCCCGCACCCGACTCCGACCCGAGAGGTCCCGAGAACATGCCCGAGGACACCACCCAGCCGTCTCTGGTGCCCGACCCCGTCGAGGCGTCGGCCGTGAGGCCCCGGTCCCTGCGGGGAGTCTCCTCCGGTCTGCGCGAGGGTCGCGCGACTGCCACCGCCACCCGCCCCGTCTTCCAGCTCGAGGGTCTCGGCGTCGCCTACGGCGGCAAGACCGCGGTCGAGGACGTGACGATGGACCTCGCCGAGAACGAGATCACGGCGTTCATCGGTCCGTCGGGTTGCGGCAAGTCGACCGTCCTGCGCTGTCTGAACCGGATGAACGACCTCATCCCGAGCGCGAAGGTCGAGGGCCGGCTGATGTACCACGGCGTCGACCTCTACGGCGCGAAGGTGGACCCCGTGAACGTGCGCAAGCGCATCGGGATGGTCTTCCAGAAGCCCAACCCGTTCCCGAAGTCGATCTACGACAACATCGCCTTCGGGCCTCGCGTGAACGGCATGAAGGGCGACATGGACGAGATCGTCGAGAGCTCGCTGCGGCGCGCGGCACTGTGGGACGACGTCAAGGACCGCCTCAAGGACAACGCCTTCGGGATGTCGGGCGGCCAGCAGCAGCGGCTGTGCATCGCCCGTGCGATCGCGACGTCGCCGGACGTCATCCTCATGGACGAGCCGTGCTCGGCGCTCGACCCGATCTCGACGGGGAAGATCGAGGAGCTCATGCTCGAGCTGAAGGACCAGTACTCGATCGTCATCGTCACGCACAACATGCAGCAGGCGGCGCGCGTGAGCGACCGGACGGCGTTCTTCATCGTCGACCTGTCGGCGGGGGAGAACCAGCGGATCGGCCGTCTCGTCGAGTTCGACGACACGCAGAAGATCTTCACCAACCCGAGCGACGAGCGGACCGAGCAGTACGTCACCGGCAAGTTCGGCTGATCGGACCCCGGTGGCGCACGAGGCCCGATCCCACTTCACGGAGGAGCTGCAGCGCACGGAGGCGGCCGCTCTCGGCGGGCTCGACATCGTCGTCTCGCAGATCGACCGCACGATCGAGGCGCTCGAGCAGCGCGACGTCGAGCTCGCGCAGTTCGTGATCGCCGACGACGATCGCGTCGACGGCCGCTATCTCGAGGTCCATCAGTCGGTCCTCTCCCTGCTCGCGCTCCAGGCACCGGTCGCCGGCGACTTGCGGCTCGTCGCGGCGCTGCTCCACGTCGTCAAGCACATGGAGCGCATGGGCGACCAGTGCGTGAACATCTGCAAGGTCTTCCCGCTCGCCGGCCACGACCCGCCGGTCTTCGAGGACATCGAATCGCGGATCCTGCGGATGGGCCGGCTCGCGCGCAGCGAGGTCATCCAGGCCAAGCAGTGCTTCGCGATGCGCGACGTCGCGCTCGCCGAGGACATCGTGCGCCAGGACGAGGAGATCAACCAGCTCAACCGCGAGCTGTTCCGTCTCGCGATCGAGGTCGGGACCGACGAGGACCGCCGCGAGTGGGGGATGGCGATGGTCATGGTGGCCCGCGCGTTCGAGCGGATCGGTGACAATGCGGTCGACATCGGGGAGCAGACCGCGTTCGTCGTCACCGGTCTCTTTCGGGAGTTCTCCGACTCCTCGACGCCGCGCGGACGGGCCCAGCCCCCGCCGACGTCGGCCTGACCGGCCTTGACCGGCCTTGACCGGGCGGATCGTGCGGTTCGCCACGCACTCCCCCGATCCTGTGAAAAAACGGTGACCTCGGCACGATCACGCGTTCGACCGCCGCTGGAGTGCCTACACTCCCTGACGCCATGACGGACCTCATCGCCGCCGGGGCGGACCACGACCGCCCGGCCACCCCAGGCGCCGCTGCCCCGCTCCGCGTCGCTGTCATCGACACCGACTCCGGTTTCCTGCAGGTGCTCGGAAAGCGCCTCGAGCGCCTCGGCTGGGAGCACCGCGTGCTCGCGGGTCCCGTGCCGATCGACAGCGTCGTCGCGATGCGCCTCAGCGCCGTCGTCATCGACCTCGCGACGCTCGGGCCCCAGGCGTGGGAGTACCTGGAGAAGCTGTGCGCGGGCCTTCCCGGCCTCGGCGTCGTCGTGTGCACCGGTCAGTCGACCGTCGCCCAGCGGGTCCGCGGACTGCGCCTGGGGGCCGACGACTGGCTCTCGAAGCCGTGCCACCCGGAGGAGCTCATCGCTCGCATCGAGGCGGTCGTCCGGCGCCGGCGCGCGACCGAGGCGCGCTCGAGCGGCCCGATCGCCGCGGGGGAGATCGAGATCCGGGCGGACCGCTTCCAGGCGTTCGTCGGCGACCGGTCGATCGACCTCACCCGGCGGGAGTTCGAGCTCATCGAGCTGCTCGCGAACGCCGAGGGCCGCGTCCTGGAGCGCGAGGAGATCTACGAGCGGGTGTGGGGCTACGCGATGGCGCGCGGCGACCGCTCGGTCGACGTCTTCGTCCGCAAGCTCCGCCAGAAGCTCGAGCGTTCGTCGCCGGGCTGGCGCTACATCCACACCCACTTCGGCGTGGGGTACCGGTTCGCCCCGGAGCCGGTGGTCGAGGTCGAGGAGGGCCTCGAGCCCATCCTCGATGAGGACATCGCCGCGGCGTCGACGGACCCGGGGCCCGGTGATGCGGCCACCACGGCGCCGCGGGCCGGTACTCTCGCCTGAGTGAACGTCTCCCCGGGACTGCGCAACACGGTCATCGTCTTCGCCATCGCGGCGGCGGTGCACTTCGTGCCGGGCGGCGGGGACACGGCCGACATCGTCGGGGCGCTGCTGTCGACGGCGATCATCATCTCGATCGTCCTCATCGGCGCCCGCGTCTACCGCGAGCGGCGCACCGACATCATGGGCCTCGAGGAACGCTTCCGCGGGATGCTCTACGGAGCGATCGGCCTCGCCATCTTCGCGATGGCGGCGCGTGAGCGGCTGTGGGACACGGGTCCCGGGCTCCTGCTCTGGTTCGCGATGATCGGCGGCGCGTCCTACGCACTCGTCCTCGTCTGGCAGCACTACCGCTCGTACTCGTTCTGACGCGGGCCCGAGGGCGGCGCGGGCTCCCGTACGGGTGCTGAGCGGCCCCCCGGGTCACGTTCGCTGGACCTGTCGCGGCCAACGTGCCGCGGACACGCTGCGGTGGAGAGACATGACGCTTCCGGCACGAAGGCGGCACGGCGATTGCGGAGAGGCGTCGTGAAACAGGCCTAGAGCCGTCACAGCGCCCTGCGGCATCGTCGCGGGCGTGTTCCCCGTCCGTCCGCGCACCCACCGCCCGTCGTCGGCCCCCGGCCGTGCGCGTCGGCGCGCGCCCCGCCTGTGGTCGGCCTCGGGCCAGGCGAGCCTCGAGCTCGTCGCACTCCTGCCGGTCCTCGTGATCGTCGGCGCGGCGCTCGTCCAGGGGGCCGTCGCGGGCTGGGCGGTGTGGACGGCCGGCGGTGCCGCCCGCGCGGCCGCGCGGGCCCACGCGATCGGGGCACGACCGCTCCCGGCGGCGCAAAGGGCGATGCCGCACCCCCTGCGCGAGGGGGTCACAGTGCGCACGAGTGGCGA
>JBFIDS010000320.1:0-4674 GCA_041603715.1 Paraconexibacter sp.
ATCGGGTTCGAGCCGCTCGCCGACCGCCCGACGGTCGTCCGCCGCCCGCCCGTCCCTCGCCTCGCCGACGTCGCGGCGAACATCCTCGACGGGCTGCTCGTCGATCAGGTGGCCGACGACCTCCACCGGCTCGTCTCGATCAACGCGTTCTTCGTCGACAGCCACGCGGCGGACGGCTCGGGCGTGTCGAGGAGCGCGAAGGCCTATCGCACCGCGCAGGGCCGCAAGCCGTACAAGAAGGTGAGCTACGCCCTCGTCTCACCCGAGCACCGTGGTGAGCTCGGGCTCATCGCCGATCGCATCTTCCGCGAGCGCTACTCCGGCCTGCGCGGCCTGCGCGACCTCGACTACCCCGTGATGTCGAGGCTGATGGGCGGCGACCGCACGCGCGCCCGCGGCGAGCTGCTCAGCTTCCTCCTCTTCGACGAGGTCTACGTGGGCGCGCTGCTCGACGCGGGCGCCCACGACGCCCAGCGCTGGCTCGACCGCCACCCGCGCTTCTGGTGCTCGGACGCGGGCCACGACTTCGAGATCGACGCGGTCCGCCACGAGAGCGCCCGGGAGGAGCTCGCCCTCGACGAGTTCCGCACCCTGCGCCGCCGCTGAGGCGCCGCGGCGCGCCCTGAGTGGGCGCTGAACCGTCCCGTGGGCTGTTCGGTGTCCGCTCACGACACTGCCGTGGTGACCACCCCGCCGCGTCCGGGGACCTACACTTGGCGGGAACGGGGCCGTAGCTCAGCTGGGAGAGCGCCGCCTTTGCAAGGCGGAGGTCAGGGGTTCGATCCCCCTCGGCTCCATCGGACGTCCCCGCTCCGCGCGGGGCGACGGGCGCGCCTCGCTACGGTGTCGGACGTGGCGCACGCACTCGAGATCACCGGTCTGACGAAGACCTACGACGACGGCTTCACCGCCCTCGAGGACTTCGACCTCACCGTTCCCGCCGGGTCGTTCTTCGGGCTCCTCGGACCCAACGGGGCGGGGAAGACGACGCTCATCGGCTCGGTCTGCAACCTCGTGCGGCCGACCGCCGGTGACATCCGCGTCTTCGGGGTGCCCCACTCCGATCACGAGGCGCGCCGCCAGGTCGGGCTCTCCGAGCAGGACGTCAACCTCGACCGCTTCCTCAGCGTGGAGGAGACGCTCGTCTACCACGGGGGCTATTTCGGGATGGCGCGGCGCGACGCGCGCCGCCGCGCCGCGGAGATGATGGACGTCTTCGACCTGCGCGGAAAGGCGGGGGTGCGAGCGCCGATGCTCTCCGGCGGGATGCGCCGTCGGCTCCTTCTCGCCCGGGCGCTCATGCACGAGCCGCGGCTCGTCATGCTCGACGAGCCCACCGCGGGCGTCGACTTCGAGTTGCGCCTCGAGCTGTGGCAGTACATCCGCCGTCTCCACGAGCAGGGGACGACGATCGTCCTCACCACGCACTACCTCGAGGAGGCCGAGGAGCTCTGCGAGGAGATCGCGCTCATCAAGGCCGGCCGGCTCCTCGCGCGGGACACGGCCGACGGATTGCGGGCGACCTACGGGGCGGACACGCTCGCCGACGTCTACGTCCGCGCGATGGGCCTCGGACGGGAGGGCGGCGCGCGCGTCGCCGCCACGATGGCGCCGCGGGACGACGCATGAACGCACTGCTCGCCCGCCACCGCGGGCTCGTCGCCCTCTCCACGCGCGAGGTGCACCGCGTGATGAAGCTGTGGACCCAGACGGTGATCGCGCCGATCCTGTCGTCGTTCCTCTTCATCGTCGTCTTCGGGCTGTCGCTCGGCGACCGGATCCGCGCGATCGACGGCGTCGACTACGAGGTCTTCATCGTCCCGGGGCTCATCGTCATGGCGATGATCCAGGCCGCCTACGCGAACAACTCCGCGACGGTGTTCCAGGCCCGTTTCGACCGCTACATCAACGACGTCCTCGCGGCCCCGATGAAGTCGTGGGAGGTCAACCTCGCGCTGTCCCTCGGTGGGATCGTCCGCGCACTGCTCATCGGCGTGGGGCTCGTCGTGCTCGCGCTCGCCGTCGTCGACGTCCCGATCGAGCAGCCGCTCGTCCTCGGTGCCGCGCTCGCCCTCGCCCTCACGCTGTTCGCGCAGTTCGGTGTCATCGCCGGCATCTACGCGCAGTCGTGGGACCACTCGGCGTTCGTGCAGAACATCGTGATCCTTCCGCTGACGTTCCTCGGCGGCGTCTTCTACTCCGTCGAGCTCCTCCCGTCTCCGTGGGAGGAGGTGAGCCACGTCAACCCGATCTTCTACCTCGTGAGCGCCGTGCGCTACGGCTTCCTCGGCACGAGCGAGGTCGACCCGCTCCTCGCGCTCGCCGTCGTCGCCGCGCTCACGGCCGGGTGCATCGCGTGGACGTCGCGGCTCTTCTCGAGCGGGCGTCGCCTCAAGCCCTGACGGCTGCGCGGTCGCCGGCGACGGCCTCAGCGGCGGCTGCGCTCCTGCGTGCTGGGCCCCACGTTGTTCCTCAGCCAGCGCACCGTCGGCGCCATCGCGTCGAGGTCCGCACGGATCGTGTCCCCCGCGTCCGCGGAGTGGACCCACCGGCCGACCGGGGTGCGGCGGCTGAGGACGAGGCGCCGGTGCCGGAGGAGGTCGATGCGCGGATGGTCCGTCTCGTAGCCGCGTGGCGCGCGCTTGAGGTCGGGCTCGCTGCGCTCCAGCCCGGCCCGGTCGGCGATCCCGAGCGCCTTCGTGAGGCCCCCGGCACGGCGGCCGTCGGCGACGGCCTCGCGCAGCCGCGTGACCTGGTCGGGCATCGGTGAGTACATGCCGGCGGCGACGAGGACGCCGTCGAGGCTCAGTTCCACGTAGTGGCCGATCGCGCCCTCGATGCCGATCGCGAGCCCGATGTGCTCCTTGATCGGCGGCCGGGCGTGGAAGCGGGCGTCGTTGAAGGGCCGGAACAGGCGTCCCGGCCCGAGGTGGGCGAGGTCCGCCGCGAGGGCGTTCATCGGCCCGACGAGGTGCGTCTCGTAGCGGTCCCGGTTCGCCCTGAACCAGTCGCGGTCGTTGTTGTCCTCGAGGTCGCGCAGGAACGTGATCGCGGCGCGGGGGAAGCCCGTGAACTCGGCCATGGACGCGCACGCTACCGCGCGGTGGCGCGAGCCCTGCCCTCGGTCACGTCACGGACGCCGGGGCGGCTTTAGGGACGCCTTGTGATCCCCTCCTACGCTCGGAGGCATGGACGACATCCTCTTTTACCTCGCCTTCCTCGTACCGCCGCTCATCCTCGGTCTCGTGGCGCAGTGGTGGCTGAAGAAGACCTTCGCGAAGAACAGCGCGATCGGTGTGCGGTCGGGGATGACCGGCGAGGAGGTCGCGCGCCGGATCCTCGACGCCAACGGTCTGCGCGGTGTCCCGGTGAACCCCTCGCCGGGCGGCCCGCTCAGCGACCACTACGACCCGCGCTCGCGTGGCGTCTTCCTCTCCGAGCCGGTGTTCGCGGGGCGCTCGATCGCCGCCGCTGCGGTCGCCGCGCACGAGGTCGGTCACGCGATCCAGCACGCGAAGGCCTACGCGCCGATGCAGGTCAGGTCGGCGCTGTTCCCGGCGGTGTCGTTCGCGTCCTCGACGTGGATCTTCCTTCTGCTCGCCGGCGCGTTCCTCAACGCGGTCGGGCTGATCCAGGTCGCGATCGCCCTGTACGCGATCGCGGTCCTCTTCCACTTCGTCACGCTCCCGGTCGAGTTCGACGCCTCGCGGCGCGCCGGTGTCCAGCTCGCGACCCTCGGGCTCGTCACGCAGACGGAGCGGGGCGGGACGCGCGGGGTGCTCACCGCCGCCGCGATGACGTACGTCGTCGGCGCGCTCGCGGCCCTCACCCAGCTCATCTACTTCGTGCTCGTGTTCCTCCAGGACTGACGAGGACGCTGCTGGTCGCTGCTGCACAGCGGGGTGCGCCCGGGCCCCTCGAGGGGTCCGCGGCGCCTCAGGGGAACTCGCGCAGCCTCTCCTCGTTCGCTCGGGCCACGCCGGCGCGGTGCCGCGCCGCTCGGTGCACACCGGGGCGTGTGCCGAGCGGCGCAGCGGCGCGCGGTCGTGTCCTGGGCGGCTCAGCCGGCGGCGGCCTTCAGCAGCTCGTCGGCGACGCGATCCGTCGCGTCGCCCGTGCCGCCGAGAAGACGGCGGGAGAGCTGGGCACGGCGGAAGTACAACGGTGCGTCGTGCTCCCACGTCGCGCCGATGCCACCGTGGACGTTGATGTTCGAGCGCGACGCGAAGTCGAGCGCGGCACCGGCCGCCGAGCGGAACGCGCTCGCCGCGAGCGGGAACTCGTCGGCCTTGTCCTGGCCGGCCCAGCCGGCGTAGAACTGGAGCGACCGCGCGTTCTCGAGGAGCCGGAGCACCTCGGTGAGCTCGTGCTTCACCGCCTGGTAGGAGCCGATCGCGCGGCCGAACGTGAACCGCTCTTTCGCGTACTCGACGCTCATCTCGAGCGTCGTCGCCACCGTGCCGATCGACTCGGCGGCGAGGAGCGCGCCGGCGATGTACCACGCCCGCTCGAGGACGTCGGTCCCAGCGTCGAGCCGCACGCCCTCCGCGCCGTCGAGCGTGACGTGGGCGAGCGCCCGCGTCGCGTCGTAGCGCGTGACCGCCTCGACGGTCGCGGCCGAGGCCGGGACCGCGGCGGCGACCGGCGTGCCGTCGCCCGTGACGCCGATCGCGA
>JBFIDS010000321.1:0-4655 GCA_041603715.1 Paraconexibacter sp.
CCGGCGCCGGCGCCGCGGCGACAGAAGCGCGGCCCCCGCGACGAGCGCAGGGGCGGTCACGGCCGCGAGCTGCCAGTCCCAGTCGATCGCCGAGTGGACCATCCACACCGCGACGATCGCCGTCCCCGTCGTGGCCTGGGACCGCGTGAGGCCGCCGTCGCGGCGCCTCATCCCGCGGAAGGCGAGCCCGAGCGGGACGAATACGCCACCGAGCAGGAGCAGCCCGACGAGCCCGAGATCCGACGCGGTCTCGAGCGGCAGCGAGTGCGCGTTGCGCAGATCCTCGGCGAACTCCCGCTCGGCGACCCACCGCACCCGGAAGCCCGCCGCCCCGTCGCCGACGAGCGGGTTGTCGGCGAATCCACCGAGCGCGACCTCGTAGACCTTGCCGCGGCTCGTGTTCGCCGAGGTGAGCCGCTCCTCCCCGGCCTGCGAGGTCTCGATCGGGTTCATGAACGACTCGTACTGGCGGTCGACGAACGACCGCAGGTCCCCCGACGCCCCGGCGGCCCGCCCCTCGAGGGCGTCACCGAGGACCGCGTACCCCATGAGGGCGACGAGCACCAGGGTGACGGCGGGGACCGCGAGGGTCCGCGGTGAGTGCGCCGAGAGCCGGCGACGACGCGCGCGCCACAGTTCGATCCGGTCGCCGACCCGCGCCGCGACGCTCTGGGCCGCGGCCGCCGCGGCGGCGAAGAGGAGGATGCCGAGCAGGATCGGCCCGCCCTCGGCCTGCTGCTCGGCCAGGGTGCTCGGCGCGTCGACGAAGATCGGGTTCCCTCGCAGGAGGAGCACCGACGCCGTCGCGCCGGCGAGCGAGATGAGGAGCGCGGAGGCGTACTGCCCGCGGCGGGCGGAGCCGACGAGGACGAGCGCCGCGGCGAGGATCGTCGCGATCCCGGCCCCTCGCGAGAGCGTGAGGTAGAGGACGGCCCCGCAGATCACGGCGCCGGCGCTCGCCGCGGCACGCACGACGACGTGCTCGCGCAGGTCGCCGGCGAGGCCCGTCGCCCCGAGCAGGCCCATCCCGGCGATCGCGCCGAGCCCGTTCCAGTACGTGACCGGGTGGGCGAGCCGACCCTGGGACGCGAAGAGGATGGCCGGGTCGGTCCCGACCCACTCCGGGCGCAACCGACTGAGGAGCGCGATCCCGGACACGACGACGAGCGCGCCGACGACCACGCGCAGGAGCAGGGCCGTCCGGCGTCCGTTCCCGATCGCGAGGAGGGCCAGGAGGACGATCGCGGCGTATCCGAGCGCCCGTTCCATCTCGAGGTCCGCCCCCGCCGGGTCGGGCGACCACCCCGCCGACAGCCCCGTCCACGCCGCGAGCCCGAGGAGCGACCCGAGGACGACGAGCGCGTCCCGGCTGGGGTACCAGCGGCGCACGGCCGCGAGAGCGACCGCCGCGCAACCGGCGGCGATCGCCGCCGGAAGCAGGTGGTCGCTCGGGAAGTACCCGCCGTCGCGCACCCCGAGCGCGACGAGGAGGCCCCCGAGCACGAGGCACATGAGCACCGGCACAGCTTCCTCGACGTCGGGGCGAAGGGCGCGGAGGCGGTCACGCGGCGCGTTCATCGGCGGCCAGCGTAGACCAGTCGGGACGCGAGACCCGCCGTTCCCCCTACGCTTCACGGCATGTCGGCCCGCGACACCACGCGTCCCGCCCGGCTCGTCCTCGCCGGGGCGATGGTCGTCGTCGCGATCCTCCTCGCGTCCTCGTGGCAGGGCGAGACGAAGCTCGCCGACGCCGAGCGGGCCCTCGCCGACGGCCGCGCGCCGGAGGCGATCCGGCTCGCGTCGGAGGTCTCCGGTCGCAGCGTGAGCGGTCGCGCCGCGCTCGTCGCCGCGCGCGCCGCACTGCGGCTCGGCGACCTGCGGGCCGCCGCGCGCGAGATGGACCGGGCCGCCGAGCTCATGCCGTCGGAGTGGGGCATCCACTACGACCACGCCCTCATCCTCGAGCGCCTCGGTCGCCGCCGCCAGGCCGCCGCCGCGCTGCGCCGCGCGATCGCGCTCAACCCGCTCGTCGAGCCGCCCGCCGGCTTCACCGACGAGCGGCGCTGATCCCGGTCAGCCGCCGCCCCTCACGCGCATCCACATCGACAGGGGCGCCGCCTGCGGACGGTAGTTGGGGATGGCGCGGGCGAGCCGGTCGGGCTGGGCGCGGTGGACCGCGTAGGCCGCCCACGTCACCTCGAAGCGGTCGTTGAACGCGAGGAAGGCCCGCAGCAGGTCCTGCTCGGCCCAGTACCAGCGGGTGTGCGTGATCCACTCCCGCGGGTACGGGTACGGGAGGTAGACGTCGTGGACGTGCACGAGCACGCCCGGCGCGAGGAGCGGCACGACCTCCCCGAAGAGGTGGGTCACGTCCCCCCCGGCCCGCACGGTGTGCGAGGAGTCGATGAAGAGCACGTCGCCGGCCTGCAGGGAGGTGAAGACCTCCAGCGGGACCTTCTCGGCGCGGACGGCGTGCAGCGCGTCGAGCCCCTCGACCTCGCCGGGCTCCGGCGGCTCCGCGTACGGGTCGTAGGAGTCGAAGCGGACCTCGTGGCCCTCGGCGCGGTTGCGGGCGCAGGCGCGAGCGGTGACGAGAGTGGAGAAGCCCGCGCCGAGCTCCACCACGCGGGCCGGCCGCCCGTGGCGGACCGTCGCGTAGAGGACGTCGGCGTCGACCCCCTGGAACAGGCCGTTCTCGATGAAGAGGTCGTTGCGGCGCCCCGACCACTGCCGCGGGGCGTCGAACTCCGCGATGGCGGGGGCGAGGTCGCCCTCCACGCGGCCGAGCATCGCGTCGACGTCGAAGGGCTCCACGCCGGGCATCGGGCTCGGGCGGTCCCAGTAGGCGGGGTCGATGTCGTCGATCTGGGGGATCGGGCTGTACCAGTGGCGCAGCTCGACGTCGACGCCCATCGGGCGGGTCATCCGGCTGATCCCGCGGATCGCGAGCGACTTCGCCCGTCGACGCGGGTCACGCGTGTAGTCGCGGGCGGCGAACGGCTGTGGGTGGGTCACGGTGCGGAGCGGTCCTCGGTCGGAGCGGGCGGGGCCGTGGTGAAGAACTGGTCGTCGATGCGCCGGAGCGTCGCGAGATCACGCTCGGTGCGCAGCCGGTCCCGGAAGCCGGGGTCGCGCCACGGGTCCCAGATCGCGCTGAGGAGCTTCCCGGAGATCCCCCGGCCCTCGGGCGAGAGGAGGAGCGCCGTGAGCTCGGCGGCGGCCGCCGGATCGTCGAAGGCGCCGTCCCGGCTCGCCGCGCTCACGCGGGCGTGGTACGCCGCCCCGACGCGCTCGGGCCCGGCCGCGAGGACCTCGTCCTGCATCGCGGTGCCGATGAAGCCCGGGGCGATCGCGTTGACGCGCAGTCCATCGGCCGAGAGGTTCTCGGTGAGGCGCACGACGGCGGCCTTCGAGGCGGCGTAGGCGTCGAAACGGGGAAACGCACCCGTGGCGCCCCCTCCGGAGAACACGACCGCGGCGCCGTCGCTCGCACGCAGCCCCGGGGCGCACGCCCGGATCGCGGCGAACACGCCGATGACGTTGACCCGCAGCGCGTCGAGGACCGCGGAGGCATCGACGTCCTCGACCGCGCCGATCGGGCCGAGCGTGCCCGCGGCGCAGACGACGCCCTCGACGTCCCGCAGCGCGGGCGCCGCGGCGTCCCAGGCGGCGAGCTCGGCGACGTCGATCGCGAGGACGTCGTGGCCGCTCCCGGGCAGGGACGCGAGCACGGCCCGGGCCTCCTGGACGCCGCGCGCGCAGATCGTCACGCGGCGGCCGTCGGCGGCGAGCCGGCGGACGACCTCCAGGCCGATCCCGCGCGATCCACCGGTGACGAGGACATGCCCGCCGCTCACCCGACACCGTCCCGCACGTCGCCGTAGCCCGCCTGCGCGTAGGCCGCCTCGATGACCGACCAGGCGTAGCGCGCGTCGTGCAGGCCGCCGAGGACCGGTCCCGCGTCGCGGATGGCCTCGCGGAAGTGGCGCCACTCCGCCAGCCACGACCCGTCCTCGTCGGGCCAGGACAGCTCCTCGAGCTCGGGCGGGCCGAGCTGGGGGGACATCCGGTAGATCCGCAGGGTCTGCGGCCCGTAGGAGCGGACGAGGCCGTCGACCTGGAGCTTCGCGGTCCGGCAGTAGATCTCGAGCGAGAACATGTTCTTCCACTCGGTCCAGGTGACGTGGAGGAGCGCCCACGGGTCGGTGCGCGACGCACGCTCGCCCAGGACGAGCACCGCGTTGTCGTCGACCGCCGTGTCCCAGAAGTGGGTGCGCAGGAGCGCGCTGTGGAGCGGCTGCGGGCCGAGCAGCCAGTGCGAGAGGTCGAGGAGGTGCATCCCCTGGTCGACGATCTCGCCGCCGCCGGAGCGGGTGACGTCGGCCCGCCACTCCCGGTCGTAGCCGATCCGGCCCCCGTGGCCGTACCGTGCGCGAGCGTGGAGGACGTCCCCGTGGATGCCGGACCGGGCCTCCGTGATCGCGCGATGGATCCCTGGGTGGAACCGGTGGTTGAAGCCGACCTTCACCCGGCGCCCGGTCCGCTCGGCGGCCGCGGCGACACCGTCGACCTCCCGCACGGAGAGGCCCGCCGGCTTCTCGACGAGGACGTGGCAACCCGCCTCGAGCGCGGAGACGGAGAGCTCGGCGAGCCGG
>JBFIDS010000322.1:0-4652 GCA_041603715.1 Paraconexibacter sp.
GATCCCGAGATGCGGGCGAGCGTGACGCTCGCGGAGGTCGCCCCCGCGCCGGAGCGCACGGTCGTCGCGACGGTCCGCGTGGACCCGCCGGACGCCGCGCGCGACGCCGACTGGTTCCACACGATCGCCTACCAGGGCGGCGAGCCGCTGCGGCTCGGGGACCTCGACGAGATCGCACCCGGCGTGTACCGCAGCGAGCCGCTCCCCGTCCACGGCACGTGGAAGTCGGCGATCCGCTTCCACAAGGGGCGGGACATGGCCGCGGTCCCGGTCTTCATGCCCGCCGACGAGGCGATCCCGGCGGCCGAGGTCCCGGCGCCCGCCTCGTTCACCCGTGACTTCGTCCCCGATCGCGAGATCCTCCAGCGCGAGCGCAAGGACGACGTGCCCCGGTGGGTGGAGACCGCGTTCGCCGCCCTCATCCTGCTCATCTGCCTCGGGCTCATCGCGCTCATCGGCCGTGGGCTCGGGCACCTCGCCGCGTCGGCGAGCGCACCCCCGTCCGGTCGCGACCCGCGGCGGCCCGGCGCGGCGGCCCCCCCGGAGCGCCGGCGCACCGCCGTCGGCTGAGCCCGTCCGGACCACGGGTCAGGGCGGCGGCTCGGGGGTAGAGTCGAAGGGCCCCCTGACCGCGAGGAGCCGACCCGTGCCCCTGGACCGAGACACCGAGAAGGTCGTCGAGCAGCTCGACAGCCTCCGCGACGCGCCGATCGAGAGCCTCAGCCCCGCCGACGCACGCCGCCAGCCGGGACCCGTCGACGCGGTCGCCGCCGTCCTCGGCGAGGACGGCGCCGCCCCCGTCACGGAGTCGGTCGCCGCGGTGCGCGAGGAGACCATCGACGGACCGGCCGGGCCGGTGCCGCTGCGCATCTACGCCCCGAGACGCACGCTGCGCACGAAGGTGAGGAGTGCACTGTTCGCCAAGGACGAGCACGATCCGATCCTCATCTACCTCCACGGCGGCGGCTGGGTCCTCGACGACCAGGAGGGCGTGGACGCGGTCCCGCGGACGCTCGCCAACCGGGCGCAGGCGATGGTCGTGTGCGTCGGGTACCGCCGCGCCCCGGAGCACCCGCTCCCCGCCGCCCACGAGGACGTCCTCGCCGCGACCCGCTGGATCCTCGAGCACGCGAAGGAGATCGGGGGCGACCCGGCGCGCGTCGCGATCGGCGGCGAGGACGCCGGAGCGACCCTCGCCACCGCGACCTGCATCGCGCTCAGCGACGCCGACGAGCCGGCCCCGATCCTGCAGCTCCTCGTCTCGCCCGTCACCGACCTCGTCCGCGACGACTGGGACAGCTACGAGGAGCACGGCGACGCACGGCCACTCGGCGTCGCCCAGCTCGAGTGGTTCCGGCGCCACGCCGTGCCCGACGACGCGACGGCCGACGACGTGCGCGTCTCGCCCAACCGCGCACCCGACGACACGCTCCGCGGGCTCCCCCCGGCGCTCGTCGTCCTCGCGGAGATCGATCCCCTGCGCGACCAGGGCCGTGACTACGCGCGGCGACTGCGGCAGGTCGGAGTGCCCGTCGAGGTCAAGGAGTGCGAGGGGCTGCCGCACGAGTTCCTCGGGATGGCGCCGGTCTCGGAGCGTGCCCGCGAGGTCGCCGACGAGATCGGCGAGCGGCTCGACTTCCACTTCGGCATGGCGGTTCCCGCCGGACGAGGCTGACCCCGGCGGTCGCGCTCAGCCCTCGAACTGCGGGCGCAGCGCGGGGGTGACGAGCGCGGCGTACTCGGGGTGCTTGTGGATCCATCCCGCGACGAACGGGCACACCGGGACGACCTCGAGGCCGCGCTCGCGCACGGCGTCGAGCGTGGCGCGGGCGAGCGCGCCGCCGATCCCACGCCCCTCGAACGCCTCGTCGACCTCCGTGTGCGAGATGACGATGCGCCGGCCGGCCATCACGTACTCGGAGAAGCCGGCGAGGCGGCCGTCGACGTGAATCTCGAAGCGGGTGCTCTCGGGGACGTCGACGACGGTCGGCTCGGCGGTCGTCATGCCGCCACCTCCTCGCGGTCGGGCAGCGGCAGGAACTCGTACTCGTCGGCGTCGAGCCGACGCGTGCGCTCGACGTACTCGCCCATGTAGCCCGGCCAGTTCGTCACGATCCGGCCGCTCTCGTCGCGGTACCAGGAGTCGCACTGCGTCCACGCGGTCCCGGCGAAGCGCGCCTGCAGCGCGCGGTCGCTCGCGGCCTCGACCTCGGGGCGGACGTCGAGCGCGGCGGCATCGCGCTCGCGCACCGCGAGCAGCGCCTCGCGGATGTACGCGGCCTGCGCCTCGAGGTAGACGATGATCGAGCCGCCCGAGGTGTTCGTGTTCGGCCCGTACATGACGAACAGCGACGGGAAGCCCGGCACCGTGATGCCGAGGTGGGCGTGCGGCCCCTCGGCCCAGGCGTCGCGCAGCGAGCGGCCCTCCGCGCCGAGGATCTCCATCGGGAACATGAAGTCCGTCGTGCGGAAGCCCGTGCCCCAGATGATGCAGTCGACCTCGCGCTCCCGCCCGTCGGCGGTGACGAGGCCGTGCTCGGTGATCCCCGTGATCGCATCCGTCACGAGCTCGACGTTCGGACGCTGGAGCGCGGGGAGGAACGCGGAGCTGAAGAGGACGCGCTTGCAGCCGAAGGTGTAGTCCGGCCACGCCTTACGCCGCACCTCGGGGTCACGGAGCTGCATGCGCATGAACGCCGCCGAGCGCGCGCGGCCGATCCGGCCGCCCGTCGACGGGTTGCGGATCATCCAGGTGAGGACCTCGCCGTAGTGGTAGATCCAGCGGCGGCGCAGCGCCTGCAGGCCCGGGACGCGCTCGAAGGCCGCCCTCAGCACCTTGCCGTACGGCCGGCTCTTGCGGGGCATGAACCAGTTGCCCGAGCGCTGGAAGACGTGGAGCCGCGCGACGTCCTCGGCGATCTCCGGGACGAACTGCACGGCGCTCGCCCCGGTCCCGACGACCGCGACGCGCTTGCCGGAGAGGTCGTAGTCGTGGTCCCACTCGGCGGAGTGGAAGCTGTGCCCGGCGAAGTCCTCGCGGCCGGGGATCCGCGGATACGCGGGACGGTGGAGCTGCCCGGTCGCGACGATGACCGCGTCGGCCTCCCAGCGCCGGCCGTCGACGCTCGTCACCGTCCAGCGACGGGTCGCGTCGTCCCACGCGCACGCGTCGACCTCGGTGTTCGCCTCGATGAGGTCCGCGACCCCGCGTTCCCGGGCGACGCGCTCGAGGTAAGAGAGGATCTCGTTCTGCGGCGAGCACAGGCGGGTCCAGTCGCGCCGCTGCGCCCACGAGTACGAGTAGAGGTGGCTGGGCACGTCGCACGCCGCGCCGGGGTACGTGTTGTGGTGCCAGGTGCCGCCGAGGCCGTCGGAGCGCTCGAGGATCGTGACGTCGCGGATTCCGTGGCGCCGGAGCTCGATCGCCGCGCCGATCCCGCCGAACCCGGCGCCGACGATGAGGACCTTCAGGTCGCGGGAGGGGGACATGCGCGTCACCGTAGCGAACGGCTCCCGCCCGGCGGCCGGTGCGGGCGCCCCGGAACTGCCTGCGCCCCGGCGGGGCCGGGGCGCAGGTGGCTGGGGTGCGTCGGGGCGGGACGGTGGAGCCAGCGACCGGGGTGGCCGCCGATCGGGGACTACCCCCTGGCGGCCTTGCGCTTCGCAGCGGCCTCACGGCGCGCGGCCTTGCGCTTCGCCGCCGCCTTGCGCTTCGCCTTCGCCGCGGCGCGGCGCTGCGCCTTCGTCGGCTTCGGCTCGGCGCGCGTGACCTTCTCGCACGAGCCATCCGGGTTCTCGGCCGTCGCGTCGGCGATGACGTCGACGGTGTCGAGGATCGCGCGATCGGTGCCGGGCCCGCAGGTGATCCGGTCGACCTCACCGTCCCGGGTGCGGAGCTTGTCGTTGCCGGGACCGCCGTCGAGGGTGTCGCCGATCTGGTCGACCGCGCCGTCGGGACCGGGCTTCACGTCGGAGCGGGCCAGCGCCCACAGGCGGTCGTCGCCCTCACCGCCGGACGTCGTGTCGACACCGGGGCCCGCGAAGATCGTGTCGTTGCCGGCGCCGCCCTGCTGCACGTCGTCGCCGTGCCCGCCGTGCATGCGGTCGTTGCCGTCGCCGCCGTCGATCGCGTCGTTCCCGCGCTGGCCGTGGAGGCGGTCGTTGCCGTCACCGCCGAGGACCTCGTCGGCACCGGCGCCGGCGAGGATCCGGTCGTTCCCGGCCGAGCCGAGGAGACGGTCGTCCCCGTCGCGGCCGAGGATGCGGTCGTTGCCCGCCGCGCCGTCGATGACGTCGGCGGCGTTCGTGCCCACGAGCCGCTCGTTGCGGTCGGTGCCGGTGATCGTCGCGGCGAACGCGGTGGCGGGGACGAGGGCCGCGATCGCGATCGCGGTCGCGGCGCTGCGGCGGTGGGTCGTGCTCATCGGTGCGCTTCCTCCAGGTCGGTCGAACGTGCCGGAACCGTTATCGCGCGCCGGGGCGCGGCCGTGGGGGGCTTCTCACGTGTTTCTCATCTTTCGTGAGGATCGCGTGAGAAGCGGTGCCTCACGCGTGCGAGGATGATGTGCGTCGTCCATCGTGCCGTCCATGCCCCGCCGCCTCCTCGCCCTCATCGCCGCGATCGCGCTCCTCGCCTCCCCGGCGGTCGCGAC
>JBFIDS010000323.1:0-4638 GCA_041603715.1 Paraconexibacter sp.
CGACGTCGCACCCTCTCCCGGCCCGCGCGGCCCCCTCCCGCGCGGGACCGCGATCCCGACGCGCGCGGCGGCCCTCGCCGACTGACCCTGCAAGGCTTGGGGCGTGCCGAACGCCCTCGCGAACGAGACGTCGCCCTACCTCCGCCAGCACCGCGACAACCCGGTCGACTGGCTCCCCTGGGGACCCGAGGCGCTGCGCCGCGCGCGCGAGGAGGACCGGCCGATCCTCGTCTCGATCGGCTACAGCGCGTGTCACTGGTGCCACGTCATGGAGCACGAGTCCTTCTCGGACGCCGAGACCGCCTCGGTCATGAACGCGCACTTCGTGTGCGTGAAGGTCGACCGGGAGGAGCGTCCCGACCTCGACGCGATCCACATGGACGCGGTCCAGGCGATGACGGGACAAGGCGGCTGGCCCCTCAACGTGTTCATCACGCCCGAGCAGGTCCCGTTCTACGGCGGGACCTACTTCCCCCCGCGGCCGAGCCACGGGATGCCGGCGTGGCGGCAGGTCCTCCACGCCGTCGCCGAGGCGTGGCGCGACCGGCGCGACGAGATCCGGGAGCAGGGCGCACGCATGGTGGAGCGGCTCTCCGCGGGCGCGCTCATGCCGGCACCCGGGACGGACCCCGATCCGGCGATGCTCGCGGCCGCCGTCGCGCGCCTCCGGGAGGGGTACGACAGCGTCCACGGCGGATGGGGCACGGCGCCGAAGTTCCCCGCCCCGTCGACGATCGAGCTTCTCCTGCGACTCGGAGAGACGTCGATGAGCGTCTACACGCTGCACGCGATGGCGGGCGGCGGCATCCACGACCAGGTCGGTGGAGGGTTCGCGCGTTACAGCACCGACGAGCGGTGGACGGTCCCCCACTTCGAGAAGATGCTCTGCGACAACGCGCTGCTCGCCCGCGCCTACCTCCACGGCTGGCAGGCGACCGGCGACGCCGTCCTGCTGCGCACCTGCGAGGAGACCCTCGCGTGGGCGCGGCGCGAGATGACCGGGCCCGAGGGCGGCTTCTACAGTGCCCTGGACGCCGACAGCGAGGGTCAGGAGGGCCGCTTCTACGTCTGGACCATCGCCGAGCTCCGTGAGGCCCTCGGCGAGGACGCCGACACCGCGATCGCGTGGTTCGGGGCGACCGAGCAGGGCAACTTCACCGACCCCCACCACCCCGAGCCGCCCGGAGCGCCGGGCCGCAACGTGCTCGAGTCACGCGGTCCAGAGCCCGCCCCCGAGGTCCGCGAGCGCATCCGCGAGCGTCTCCGCACGGCCCGGGAGGAGCGCGTGCGCCCCGGGCTCGACGACAAGCGCCTCGCCGCCTGGAACGGGCTGATGATCAGCGCGTTCGCCGAGGCGGGAGCGGCGCTCGGTCGCGACGACCTGCTCGAGGCGGCGCGCCGCGCCGCGGACTTCGTGCTCCGGGACCTCCACGACGCGGACCGGCGCCTGCTGCGCACGTGGTCGCACGGAACCGGTCGGCTCCGTGCCTACCTCGAGGACCACGCGTTCCTCCTCGACGCCTTCGTCACCCTCCACGAGGCGACGTTCGAGCCCCGCTGGCTCTCGGAGGCGCGCACGCTCGCCGACGAGATCCTCGCCCGCTTCCTCGATCCGCAGGCCGGCGGCTTCTTCTCGACGGCCGACGACCACGAGCGGCTCGTCGCGCGCCGCAAGGACCTCGAGGACGCCCCCGTCCCGTCCGGAGGGGCGGCGGCCGCGTTCGGCCTCCTGAGGCTCGGCGCGCTCACCGGCGAGGCGCGCTACGAGGAGGCGGCGGCGGGCCAGATCCGCCTCCACCACGAGCTCGCCGTGCGTCATCCGGGGGCGTTCGCGCACCTCTTGCAGGCGTTCGACCTCCAGGTGCGGCCGCTCCGGCAGGTCGCGCTCGTCGGTCCGCCCGACGGCGTCGCCGCGCTCGCCGCCGTCGTGAGGGAGCGACGGCGGCCCGACGTCGTCCTCACGGCGGGGGACGGCGACCCCGAGGGGGAGTCGGCGCGGGCGGTCCCCCTCCTCGCGGGTCGCACGGCCCTCGACGGGCGGGCGACCGCGTACGTGTGCGAGCACTTCGCCTGCCGGCGGCCCGTCACGACGTCCGACGAGCTCCGCGCGCTGCTCGACGGCGAGCGTCCTGACCCTTCTTCACCGGCCACACCGTGATCCCGGACCCCGCCCGGTTCGGACCGTAGGGGACATCCCCGATGGCCGGGACAGCGACGAACGGGCAGGATCCCGTCCGGCCACAGCCCCGTAACCGGAACGGCAGTTCCGTTCCGTAGACTGCGGCCGATCCCGCCCCAGTCCGTCCCCCGACCCCACCCCCAGCCATGAGCAGACTCCTCGCCGTTCCCGCCGGCCGCCGCGCGAAGTGGGTGATCCTCGGAGTGTGGTTCGCGCTCCTGTTCGGCGCGATGGCGGCCAACCTCCCCGGGAAGTTCACCGAGGCCGAGAAGAACGACTCGATCTCGTTCCTCCCCGGTGAGGCGGAGTCGACGAAGACGCTCGAGATCGTCGAGGACCTCCAGGAGGGCGAGAAGGCCCCGACCGTCATCGTCTACCGGCGCGCCGGCGGCCTCACGCCGCAGGACATCGCGCGGGTCCGATCCGACCTGAGCGAGCTCAACCGGCTCGACCTGCGCACCACGAGCGACTTCGGCAACCCGGCCGGGCCCGCCGCCGAGCAGCCCTTCCAGCTCTCGCCCGACGGCACGACGGCCCTGATCGCCAACACGATCGAGGGCGACGGCGAGTCCGACACGATCCTCGACCCCATCGACCGCTATCGCGAGATCGTCTCGACCGACGGCGAGGACGCGGGCGACCTCCAGGTGAAGGTGACCGGGCCCGCGGGATACGGCGCGGACGCGATCAAGGTGTTCGAGAACATCAACGGGACGCTGATCCTCGCGGCGGCCTCGCTCGTCCTGCTGCTGCTCATCATCATCTACCGCAGCCCGTTCTTCTGGTTCTTCCCGCTGTTCAGCGTCATCGTCGCGGAGATCGTCTCGCGGAGCCTCGGCTACGGCGTGAGCGAGCTCGGGACGACCATCAACGGCCAGTCGTCGTCGATCATGTCGGTCCTCGTCCTCGGCGCGGGAACCGACTACGCGCTGCTCCTCGTCGCCCGATATCGGGAGGAGCTGCGCACGCACGAGGACAAGCACGAGGCGATGGCGCTCGCCCTGCGATCCGCGGGCCCGGCGATCATCGCCTCCGCGCTCACCGTCGCCGTCGCGCTCTTCTTCCTCATCTTCGCGAAGGTCAACGGCACGGCCGGCCTCGGTCCGCTCGGAGCGCTCGGGATCCTCACCGCGCTCGCCGTGCAGCTCACGTTCCTCCCCGCGCTGCTCCTCGCCGTCGGCCGCAAGCCGTTCTGGCCGCGGGTCCCGCACTACGCCCCCGACGTCGCCCCGGTCGCCGACGCGACCCACGGCGCCTGGCGGCGCCTCGGCGACCGGATCGCGCTGCGCCCGCGGCGGGTCTGGGTCGGGTCGATCCTCGTCCTCGGCGTCTTCTGCCTCGGGCTGCTCAACTTCGACACCGGCCTCACGCAGGGCAACGCGTTCCGCGACGACGTCGAGGCAGTCGCCGGACAGGAGCTCGTCGAGAAGGCGTTCCCCGCCGGGCAGAGCGCGCCGACCGACGTCATCGTCCGTGATCCGACCGCGGTCGAGGCCGTCCGCACGGCGATCGGCAGCATCGATGGCATCGCCGAAGTCACCCCGACGCCGTTCCGCGGCGAGGGGGGCATCCTGCTCGCCGCGTTCCTCGACCGCGACCCCTACTCGACCGCGGCGTTCGACCTCGTCCCCGAGATACGCGCGGCGGCGCGCAGTGCCGACCCCGGCGCGCTCGTCGGTGGATCGACCGCGATCGAGCACGATCTCCGCGAGGCCGGGGCCGATGACACCCGCCTGCTCATCCCGATCACGATCGTCATCGTCTTCCTCATCCTGCTCGTGCTCCTGAGGGCGGTGACGATCACGCTCCTCCTCATCGGCACGGTCGTCCTCAGCTTCGGGGCCGCGCTCGGCGTCTCGCTCGTCGTCTTCGACGTCATCTTCGACTTTCCCGGGGTCGACACGTCGTTCCCGCTCTTCGCGTTCATCTTCCTGGTCGCGCTCGGGGTCGACTACAACATCTTCCTCATGGCTCGGGTCCGCGAGGAGACCGAGAAGCACGGGACCGCGGAGGGCACTCTGCGAGGTCTCGCCGTCACCGGTGGGGTCATCACGAGCGCCGGGATCGTGCTCGCGGGAACCTTCAGCGTGCTCGCGGTCCTCCCCCTCGTGTTCCTCACGCAGCTCGGGTTCGCGATCGCGTTCGGCGTCCTCCTCGACACGCTCATCGTGCGGTCGATCATCGTGCCCGCCCTCGTGCTCGATCTCGGGCCGAAGGTGTGGTGGCCGTCGCGGCTGGCGACGGCCGAGTCCGCCGGGGACGATCCGCCGGCGTCCGGCCACGCCCCGGTCGCCGGGGCCCCGGAACGCCTGCCCGAATGAGCCTGGTCGTTCAGCCGGTCCGCCGGCGCGGGCCGCGCGCGGCGGTGTGCGCCGCGGCCGGCGGGACGGCGCTCAGAGCACCGGGAGGTAGCGGTCGAGCTCCCACTGGGACACCTGGACGCGGTAGTCCTCCCACTC
>JBFIDS010000324.1:0-4632 GCA_041603715.1 Paraconexibacter sp.
AGCCAGCCGTCCGAGATCCACCCGGTGCGACCCCGGGCCCGGACGCGGTCCCAGACGCGGGTCGCGCCGGCACGCCCGCGCGCGAGCGGCCCGTTGCGCTGGCACAGGACGGTCGCGGCCGTGTTCCGCGGCAGGCGGGCGACGACGCGACCGCCGGGCGACGAGCGTAGTGCGAGTGACGACGCGGTCGTCGTCGGTGCCGGCCGCTCGGCCGCGTCGGCGCCGTCCGGGGCGGTGGCGCTCGCCGGCGGGGCGGTGAGGAGGGCGGCACCGAGCGCGGCCGCGACGAGGGTGGGAAGGCGCACGCCGGCCATGGTGAGGCATCGGTGCCCGACCGGGCGCAGGGTTCGGTGCAGCGCGAGGCGGTCGAACGCGTTCCGGGAGGGCCGGAGGTTCCTCGAGCACCCGCTGCGCGAGCGGGGGCCGGGCGGTGACGAGGTACCCTCCGCCGGTATGGAGCTCCCGCCCGGACCCCGGGGACCCTCGGCTCTGCTCACCGCGCAGTTCGCGCGCCGCCCCCTCGACGCGCTCGTGCGCTGGCAGCGCGCCCACGGCGACGTCTTCACGGTCCGCTTCACCGGCTTCGGCACCGGCGTCTACGTCGCCGATCCGGACGCGATCCGCGAACTGATGACCGGCGACCAGTCCGACCTGCTCGCCGGTGAGGCGAACTCGTTCCTCGCGCCCGTGCTCGGCGAGCGCTCCGTCCTCGTGCTCGACGGCGCCGAGCACCTTCGCCAGCGCCGTCTGCTGCTCCCGCCGTTCCAGGGCTCGAGGGTCACGCGGTTCCGGGAGATCATCCGCGAGGTCGCGCAGCGCGAGGTCGACTCGTGGAGGCCCGGGGACGAGATCGTCCTGCGCGAGCGGATGCGCGTCCTCACCTTCGAGGTCATCTGCCGCGCGGTCTTCGGTGTCACCGAACAGACCCGCGTCGACCGTCTGCAGACGGCGCTCGGCGCGGTCATGGACTCGGCGAGCCTGCTGCTCGTCCCGGGCCCGATGCAGCGCGACCTCGGGCCCTGGAGCCCGTGGGGCCGGCTCCGGCGCAGGCTCCGGGTCGCCGACGCGCTCATCCACGAGGAGATCCGCCGCCGCCGCGGTGCCGACGACCTCGAGGACCGCGACGACGTGCTGTCGCTGCTGCTGCGCGCGCGCGACGAGGACGGCCGGGCACTCACCGACGCCGAGCTGCGCGACGAGCTGATCACGCTGCTCGCCGCCGGGCACGAGACGACAGCGACCGCGCTCTCGTTCGCCTTCGAGCTGCTCCTGCGCCACCCCGAGCAGCTCTCCGCGCTGCGCGACGCGATCGCCCGCGGGGACGACGCCCACGTCGACGCCGTCGGCCGCGAGACCCTCCGGCTGCGGCCCGTCCTCGACGCCGCGGAGCGCACCCTCACGAGGCCCCGGACCGTCGCGGGCTGGGGCCTCCCTGCGGGCGTGAAGGTCTACCCGGCGATCGCGCTCATCCACCTTCGCGGGGACCTCTATGAGCACCCGACGGCCTTCCGGCCGGAGCGCTTCCTCCACGAGGGGGTCGAGGCCTACGGCTGGCTGCCGTTCGGCGGCGGCATCCGTCGCTGCATCGGCGCGGCGCTCGCCCAGGCGGAGATGACGGAGGTCCTGCGGGTCATCGTCGCCCGGACCCGGCTGGCACCCGTGCGGGCCACCGAGGATCCCGTCGTCCTGCGCGGGATCACGATCGTCCCCAAGCACGGCGTGCCGATCCGCGTCGGGCACGTCGCCCCGCGGGAGGCGGTGCCCGCCGCGTCCCCGGCCGACGCCGTCCCCGTCACCGCGGGATAGAACCGGCATGGACGACACCGGATCGCGCTACGCCACCAACGGGGACACGTCGATCGCCTACCGCGCGATCGGCAGCGGCGCCGTCGACGTCGTCTTCCTCCCCGGGCTCATCTCCCACGTCGAGGCGCTCGTCGAGTCACCGCTCGTCACGCGGTTCCTCGAGCGGCTCGCGGACTTCTCCCGGGTCATCCTCATGGACCGCCGCGGCCTCGGGATGTCCGACCCGGCGCCCGAGGACGTGCCGCTCGCCGCGGAGGTCGCCGACGTCCTCGCGGTGCTCGACGCTGCGGGCAGCGAACGCGCGGTCCTCCTGGGATACGCCGCGGGCGGGCCGATCTGCGTGCAGACCGCCGTCGAGCATCCCGAGCGCGTGAGCGGCCTCATCCTCTACGCGGCGATGTTCCGCGCGCTCGCCGACGAGGGCTACGAGTGGGCGCCGACCGAGGCGGAGCGCCGCGAGACCGGGGAGGCCATCCTCGCGGCGTGGGGGACCGGAGCGAACATCGGGCAGGTCGCGCCGAGCCTCGCCGACGACCCGCGGCTCGCGCAGTGGCTCGGCCGCCTCGAGCGCTCCTCGGCGAGCCCGGGGCGCTTCCGCCAGGCGCTCGCCCGCTTCCAGGCCGTCGACGTCCGCGACCTGCTCGGCGCGGTGACCGTCCCCACGCTCCTCCTGCACCGCACCGAGGACGCGCTCATCGACGTGCGCCACTCGCGCTACGCCGCGCAGCGGATCCCGTCCGCGCGCTACGTCGAGCTGCCCGGCCGCGATTCGCTCCCCGCGGCGGGGGACTCCGAGGCGATCGTCGGCGAGATCGAGGAGTTCCTCACGGGCGGCCGGACGGGCGGCATCGTCCAGCGCGACCTCTACACGGTGCTCTTCACCGACGTCGTCGATGCGACCGCGCTCGCCGCCCACCTCGGGGACGGGCGCTGGCGCGACCTCCTCGCCGCCCACGACGACGCGGTCCGCCGGGAGATCGAGCGCTACGGCGGGCGCGAGGTGAAGACGATCGGCGACGCGTTCCTCGCGGTGTTCGAGGGCCCGCCCTCGCAGGCCGTGCGGTGCGCGGCGGCGATCCACGACGCCGTGCGCCCGCTCGACCTCCGTCTGCGGGCCGGGCTCCACACGGGCGAGTGCGAGCGCATCGGCGGCGACGTCGGCGGGATGGCCGTCCACATCGCGGCCCGCGTCGGCGCGCTCGCGGGGCCGGGCGAGGTCCTCGCGTCGGGGACGACCTACGGGACGGTCGTCGGCTCGGGGCTGCGCTGGGAGGACCGCGGGAGGCGCGCGCTCAAGGGCGTCCCCGGCGAGTGGCCGCTCTTCGCGCTCGAGCGCTGAGGGTGGCGGCGCCGATGCGCGCGACGAGCACGAGCCAGTCGATGAGACCGGCGTAGAGGTGGCCGAGGGGCCCGGTGAGAACGCGGGCCCGGAGGCGCTCCGGGACGGTGAGGGGGTGGCGATCGCCCATTGCAGCTAAGTTTCGCGGTTCATGGCCGCCACCACCGACACCGTCACCGCCACCCTCACCGAGCTCCCGGAGAGCCGCGTGAAGATCGAGGCGCAGGTCGCCGCCGGCGAGGTCACCCGCCGCGTCGAGCAGACCGCGCGCAAGCTCGGCAAGGACTTCCGCCTGCCGGGCTTCCGGAAGGGCAAGGTGCCGCCCGCGCTCGTGATCAAGCAGATCGGCCGCGAAGCCGTCCTCGACGAGGCGATCCGCGACTCGCTGACCCGCTGGTACGTCGAGGCCCTCGAGCAGACCGGCGCCGTGACCGTCGGCGAGCCGGCGATCGACCTCGGTGAGCTCCCCGAGGAGGGCGGTGAGCTGAGCTTCACGGTCGAGATCGGCGTGCGGCCCGTCGCGACGCTCGGCGAGTACAAGGGCGTCGAGGCCCCGCGCCGCGACACGACGCCGAGCGACGAGGAGATCGACAAGGAGATCGAGTCGCTGCGCGAGCGGATGGCGCGCCTCGAGACCGTCGACCGCGCCGCGAAGGACGGCGACTTCGTCGTCATGGACTACGAGGGCTCGATCGACGGTGAGCTCTTCGAGGGCGGCGCCGGCCGCGACCAGATGGTCGAGATCGGCTCCGGCCAGCTCATCCCGGGCTTCGAGGACGGTCTGATCGGCGCGACCGCCGGGGAGGAGCGCACGGTCGACGTGCCGTTCCCCGACGACTACCAGGCCGAGCACCTCGCGGGGAAGGCCGCCTCCTTCGCGATCACCGTCAAGGAGGTCAAGGCGAAGGAGCTCCCCGAGCTGGATGACGACTTCGCCTCGGACGCGGCCGGCTTCGACTCGATGTCCGAGCTACGCGAGGACATCGCCCGAAAGCTCTCCGAGGCGGCCGAGCAGCGGGTCGAGAACGAGTACCGCGAGGCCGTGCTCGACGCGGTCGTCGCGAACGCCACCGTCGAGGTGCCCGAGGCGCTCGTCGAGGCGCGCGCGGCGGAGCTCTTCGAGCGGATGATGCACTCGCTCAGCCACCAGGGGATCTCGAAGGAGATGTACCTGCAGATCTCGCAGCGCAGCGAGGAGGACGTCGTCGCCGAGGCCAAGCCGGAGGCCGAGCAGGGCCTCAAGCGCGAGGCCGTCATCGCGGCGATCGTGATCGCCGAGTCCATCGAGGCGACCGACGCCGACGTGCTCGACGCGCTCCAGGGCCCCGCGACGAGCGAGGGCGTCGCCGTCGAGAAGCTCCTCAAGAGGCTGCAGAAGCAGAACCGGGTCGAGGCGCTGAAGGCCGATCTCGCCGAGCGCCCGGCGCTCGACATGATCGTCGAGGCCGCGGTTCCCGTCCCGGCGCCGGCCGAGGCCGAGGACGCCG
>JBFIDS010000325.1:0-4626 GCA_041603715.1 Paraconexibacter sp.
CCGGCGCGCCGGCAAGGCACGGGCAAGGCGCACCGCGCCGTACCCGCCAGGGTTGACCGTGCGTGCAGCCGGTGCGCCAGCCTCAGCGCTGACCGGTGCCGCCGGAACCACGCGGAAGTAGCAGGCTGGCGGCGCAGTGCCGTGACCTTCGCGGATGACAGGTTCAGCACCGAGCGCGGAGCGTTCAGCGAGACTTCAGGTTCGGCGCCGACGGTCGACCTGGATAACCTCGTATCTGCTCGACGAAGCGGTCCCACCACGAAGTGTGCGAGCTGCTCCCTTGATGCTCGACGCCTCCGGCTTGCATGCGGCGTCGTGGGCTCCGGACGGCGCAGTGGCCTCTTCAGCATGCCAAGGCCCCGACCGGATAACCTCGGCTGATGACAGGGTTCCCGCTTCTCGTGTCGAAGGTCAGCGACGCGGCGCGAGCGTCGATCCAGACGTCGTGGGGCCTGATGGCAGCCGCCCTGGGCGCCCGGCCCCAGCCGGCGCCGACCCTCCTCACCTTCGCGCGCGAAACCGACCTTCGCGATCCAGTTGCGGAGTGGATGCTTGCCACATGGGCAGGAGCGCACGTCGCCGACGAGGTCGGGCCGCGCTGGGCGCCGGCTGATCTGGTTGCCGAAGTGCCGCCCGTCGGCGTCGTCCCCGGCGAGCTGGTGTCAGTCGAGTTGAAGCTCCGTGACAGCCGCAAGGCGCTCGCGCAGGCGACGCTTCACCGGCTGTTCGCCGACCTGAGCTACATCGCGATGCCGGCGGCGCGCGTGTCTGAGGACCTCCTCGATGGCGCTACCAGCCACGGCGTCGGTGTCCTCGGCGTGTATCCCGACGGGCAGGTGGACTGTCTTCTCGAAGCGGCGCCGGCGAACCCAGGCGTGGACCTCGCGGCGGCAGCCGCCGACACCGTCCGCGCGTCCGCACTCGGGGTCCGCGGCCCCGTGCGGGTGGGCGGGAGTCGCGGCGGCTCGCCGCTGCTCACAGCACCTTGAGCCAGTCGGCGAGGAACGACGGGTTCTCACCGGAGTGCCAGGGGCCGCCGAGGTTCGCGTACTCGGTCTGCGCGTCGCGGACCCACTGGCGCATCGTCGTGATCCGCTGACCCGACGGCACCGCGCTGAGGGCCGCGAGGTGCTCGCGCATCGACTGCATGTTGTGCCGCTGCAGGTCGTAGCGGGCGGCCGTGTCGAGCGTGATCCTCTGCGCGTTCGACGCAAAGACGGCCTGCCCAGAGAACGTGCCCGGGGACAGCAGCGTCGAGTGCGCCGGCTGCAGCGCCGCGCGCCGCTGCAAAGTCAGCGAGTTCAGCAGCTTCGGCACGTAGAACCAGTCGTTGCCCTGTCCGCCGCCGCTTGGGTCGGGAGCGTCGAGATGCGGCGGGAGGTCGTGATAGACGCCGCTCACCCCGGTCGTCCAACCGGCAGCGCCGAGCGCACAGAGCAGCAAGCCTTCGCTGAAGCGGCGACCCACGACGGTCTGCGTCCCCGCCTGGCGGAGCAGGTCGATCGCACTGCGCATGCCAGTCAGCACTTGTTCGTTGCGGAGCGGGTGGTTCGACGCCTGGGTGGTGTGGACGAGCAGATACAGCGTCTCGGGCAGATCCGCAGTCAGTTCGTTCAGCAACGCCGCCTCGTGCGTGTGAGCTTGGAAGAACTCGGCGGAGATCGCGGCGACCGGCCAGACCGGCAGCGTGATGTTCTTCACTTTGAGCACGTCCTCCGCAAAGCGCCGCATACGCAGGCTCTCACGGAGCCAGGTGATCTCCGCCGGCCGTGCGTAGAAGTACGGCGCGATGATCACGTCCACGTTGCAGGCGAGCTGGTACTCGACGATCGCGCGGGCGTAGTCCAGCCGCGCGGCGTCGTCAGCGAATCCGGTGAGGACCGCCTGCGAGCCGCCGTACGGCAGGCTCGTGTAGCCGGCCACACGAGCGGCGAGCGGGCTGCGGTCGTGGTAGTTCGCCGGGTCGACGAACCGCAGGCTGCCGGCGGTGCTGATGGTGGTGCACAGGTCTCTGGCCGTCGTCCCGTTCATGTTCTTGGCGTCCAAGACCACCGCCTCAGCTGCGAGCCCGTTGAGGAAGGACTGGTCGGCGAAGCCCTTGAGCTGGCCGATGATCAAGCCGAACATCAACTGGCTCGTCGGCCCGCCGCCGGTCGTCACAAGCGCCGTCGCGGCGGCGTCCAGCGCGGCCGCCAGCTGCTCCGGCTGGAGGTACCGCTGGAACGGCTGACGTGCGGTCATCTGACCGATGACGTCGCTCAGCATGTCGGGAACGTCGGGGTTCACCGAACGCGCAGACCGCAGGTCCTGACGTGCGGGCGCCTGCCAGATCTCCTCGATGTTGTTGCCGGTGAACGGCTCGGTGCCGGTCACCAGCCAGAACAGGACGAGCCCGAGCACGTACTGGTCGGAGCGCCAGTCCCCGTGCTGCGGATCGAACCCGACCTGCTCGGGAGCCATCCAGCCGGGCGTCCCCGGCGTCGGCAGGATCGTCACCGTCTCGAGGTCCAGGTGGCGAGCGATGCCGAGGTCCACGATGACCGCGCGGCCATCGTCCGTGCGGATCATGATGTTGTTCGGCGTGAGATCGCGGTGCGCGAGATCGGCGTCCCACACCGCGCGCAGACCGGTGACGACATCCCGTGCGATCTCGACGACCCGAGCGAACGTGAACTGCTCGGTCGCCGCCACATGCGTGAGCGGCTTGCCGTCGATGAACTCCATGACGAGATACCGGACGGTCTTCTCGTTCAGCACGTACTCGCCCGCGCGGAGATACCGAACGACGTTGTCAGAGGACACCGCGATGAGCGCCCGCTGCTCGCGCTCGGACCTGATGTCACCGGCCTTCGACGGGTCGAGGGCCTTGACGGCGAAGACCTCCTCGCCCTGCGTCACCTTGAACGTGGACGCGAACCCGCCGGTACCGAGATGGTCAACGGCGGCGTCGGGGAACGCTGCAACGACGACTCGTTCCAAGAACTCGCGATCGGCTGGCATGTCAGAAGACGCTAACCGGTAACACGTCCGGATCAGCGACACGGGACGCGCTGATCGCCGCTCGTTGCGGCAACTGTCACTGACAGCTCAGAAATCCCGCGGGTGCCGTGGGCGCAGAGGTCCGGCCGTGAGCCGCGCAGGACGCGGACCGCGCGGTCGGCCGGCCCGCGGTTCGCGCAGGCCCTCGACCCCCCCACCGCGAACTCACCACCCGCACAAGCGCCGGGTGCGCGTGGCCCTGTTGGCCGTCCCCGACCGCACGCTTGCGTGCGACACTCGGGGCGGCGGGGCACCCGCATTCGGCGGCTCCGCCTCGAGACGTCAGCCTCGGAACTCGTCGACCGATCCGCCCGCAAGGAGATGGTCGGTGACGTCGTAGCCGTCGTGGCGATCGGGATCGAGATCAACCACCTGAGCGGCGATGCCGACGCATCCGAGGTCGAGCGCGATGCGTCGTGCGCAGGCTCGCCCGTCGTCGTCGCAGTCCATGACGACGGTCACCGCGCGACCGGTGAAGCGAGCTGCCCATGCGCGTCGCCAGGCGGCGACTCCCGGGATCGCGACCGCTACGAGTCCGGCGGTGTGGGCCGCGAGAGCGTCGGGCTCCCCTTCGCACAGCAGGATCGGGCCGGGCGGCAGGTGCTCGGGTGCGGGGAAGAGCGTTCGGCGGCTGCCGGGGAGGGCGAGCATCTTCGGGGCTCCGTGTCGGTCGAACGGGAGCCAGCGCAGGACGCCACAGAGTCGACCGTCTGCCTCCCGGACGGGGATCGTGATGCGGCGGCCGTGTTGGCCGATCTCGAAACGAGTCAGGGTGCTGGCGTTGATCGCGCGTTCGGCTTCGAGTCGCCCGAGCAGCGACGAGCTCTCGGCCAGACGTTCCGCCCACGTGGCGACTGCCGTGTCGGGGATGACCAGCTCGTTCGGCGGGGCCGCGCCTTGGTCGACGGGAGACCGCCGCGTCGGCTTTTGGTGTGCGCGGCGCGGGTGATCGGTCCGCCGTGGCTCGGCGAGTTCGCAGCTGATGAGGAGGTCCATCGCAGTGCGTGGGCTGTGGCCTCGCAGGAGTGCGGCGTCGTAGGCGCCTCCGCGCGCGCCGCACCCGTGGCAGAGCCAGGCTCCGCTGGCGAGGTTCACCGAGACGGAGGGGCGACGGTCGTCGTGTCGGTGAGTGTCGGGTGAGGCGAAGCACCGGGCGGGCGCCTCGGTCCCGGCCGAGCGCAGCAGCGTGATCCCGAGGCGCGCGTAGAAGTCGCGGACCGCGTTCATGCTCAGGCGGCTTGGGCGAGGATCGCGACCTGCTCGCTGACCTCGATGCGCGCGTGGCTTTCGGCGGCTTCGGCTTCGAAGTAGGCGAGGTAGGCGAACTCGTTGTTGATGAGCGGGACTTCGTGGGGCCAGCGGCTGGCCCACCAGGCGAGCTGTCCGTAGGTGAGGCGGCCGGCGCACATCGCGGCGATGCGTTGGTCGGCGCTCATCTGCAGGACCTGCTCCTTCTCGAGCGGTGTGAGGGGTCCGAACTTCAGGCGCGGGGGTCGGATGGTGAGCTGGGGCATGTGGGCCTCCGTGGTTCGGGTGCCGCCGGGTGCGGCGCCGTTCCGCGCCCGCCGCATCCGCGAAGCGGGTGCC
>JBFIDS010000326.1:0-4617 GCA_041603715.1 Paraconexibacter sp.
GACAGGAGGCTGTCGAGACCGTCGAGGTGACGCAGGGGGACGGGCACCCCGACCACGGGCAGGACGGTGACGGCGGCGAGCATCCCGGGCAGGTGTGCCGCGCCGCCCGCACCCGCGACGATCACCTCGAGACCGCGATCCTCGGCCTCCTCGGCGTAGCGGATCATCGTGTGCGGGGTGCGGTGGGCCGAGACGACGCGGAGCTCGTTGCTCACGCCGAGCTCGTCGAGCGCCACGGCCGCCGGCTGCATCACCGGGAGGTCCGAGTCGCTTCCCATGACGATGCCGACACGCGGCGCCGGCCCGGCGGCCCGGAGGTCGCGCGCGCTCATCGCAGGGCCTCCGCCGCGGCGCGGGCGGTCGCGAGCGCCGTGGCCCCGTCCGGGCCCGTCGCCGTCACATGACCGAGCTTGCGCCCCGGGGCGGGTCGCTTCCCGTAGAGATGCACATGCGCCCCCGGCACGGCGAGCGCCGTCGCCAGCCCGCGCGCGGGATCACCGCCGTCCGGCGGTCCGAGGACGTTGACCATGGCCGCCGCGGGCGCGCGGAGGGCCGTGTCCCCGAGCGGCCAGTCCAGGACGGCGCGCAGGTGCTGGGCGAACTGCGAGGTCGCGCAGGCGTCGAGCGTGAGATGCCCCGTGTTGTGCGGGCGCAACGCGAGCTCGCAGATGAGGAGGGACCCGTCCTCGACGAAGAGCTCGACGGCCATGAGTCCTTCGAGGCCGATTGCCCCGGCGAGCCGTCGGGCGAGCGTGGTCGCGTCCGTGGCGAGACGGGCGTCGATGGCCGCGGGGGCGAGGACCTCGCGGCAGATCCCGTCCTCCTGCACGGTCTCGAGGACCGGGTAGGTCGCAGCCTCCCCCGACGGCCGGCGGGCGACGAGGACGGAGAGCTCGCGGTCGATCCTCACCCGTCGCTCGGCGAGCAGCGGCCGTCCGACCTTCCGCAGGACCGCGCCGGCCTGCGCGGCGTCCACGCAGACCCACACGCCACGCCCGTCGTACCCACCGGTCGGCGTCTTCAGGACGAGCGGCCAGCCGAGCCGCGCACCTGCGGCGGTGATCTCGTCCTCGTCGGCGACCGTGTCGTGCTCGGGAACGGGGAAGCCGAGCCGCCCGAGGTGACGGCGCGCATGCTCCTTGTCGACGGCGAGCCGTGCGATGAGGGGGTGCGGGTGGACGGTGACGCCGGAGTCGGCGAGCCGGTCGAGCGTGACGAGGTCGACCTGCTCGCAGTCGTAGGAGATGACGTCGACCTCGTCGGCCAACGCGGCGAGATCGGCCGCGGTCCGCCCGGAGCCGTCGATGACGCGGGCACCTGCGCGGCCCGCCGCGGCATCCTCCGCGCGCCCGAGAGCGACGACCTCGATGCCGAGGGAGATCGCGGCCTGATGGGACATGCGCGCGAGCTGGCCGGCCCCGACGAGGCCGACGCGCGCTGTCGGCACGACGACTGCCGCGGGGCTCACGCCGTCCCCCCGACGACGCCGGCGAGCGCGAAGAGGACGGGGACGCCGACGAGCACGTTGAAGGGGAACGTCACGGCGAGCGAGAGCGGCAGTATCCGCTCGAGTCGCGCGGTCGGCAGGCCGAGCTGCACGGCGGCGGGCGCGGCGACGTAGGACCCGCTCGCCGCGAGGACGCCGAGGAGCGTCGCCCCACCCGTGGTGAGGCCGATCGCCGTGCCGACGAGCACGCCGACGGTGCCCGCGGCGAGGGGCCAGGTGAGGGCGAAGACGACCGCGCGCCGTCCGATCGCCCGCAGGTCGCCGGCCTCGCGGCCCACGACGAGTCCCTGAGCGAGGAGGAACAGGACGAGGAGGCCGGGGAACGCGTCGACGAAGAGCGGCTCGAGTGACGCGACGGCCTCGCCGTCGGCGAGCGCCGCGACCGCGAGCGCGCCGATCAGGAGGACGATCGGCCCGCTGCTCAGGGCGTGTCGCAGACCGCCGCTCGTGTCCCCGGCGTCGCCGGAGCGCGCGGCCAACCAGAACGCGAGGAGGATCGCAGGCGCCTCCATGATCGCGAGCACCGCCGGCATGAAGCCCTCGGGGTCGGCGCCCCGCGAGCGCAACCAGGCATCGGCGACGGCGAAGGTCGCCACGCTCACGGAGCCGTAGTGCGCGGCGAGCGCCGCGGCGTCGGCGACGCCGAGTCGCAGGACCCGGCGCCCGAGCGCGTACGCAGCCGCTCCCGCCACGTGGGCGAGCACGATACCGGCGGCGAGCGTGAGCCCGAGAAGGAGGCCGAGGCCCTCCTCACGCAGCGCGATACCGCCCTTGACGCCGATGGCCGCGCACAGGACGAGGGCGAGGACCTGCCCCGCCGTCGCCGAGATGCGCAGGTCGGAACCGATCCGCGCGGCGATGACGCCGAGCGTGAAGAAGCACACGGCCGGAGTGAGAACCGAGGACATACGACGCACAATACCCGAATCCAATCACGTACGATCGTGATCGGGGTTCGTCTCCGACCCGTCCGTCGCCGCCCGCGCGCGGCGGCGTGCCTCAGCGGCGTGCCGGACGGAGCATCGGGAAGAGCGGCGGGGAGGACCCGACCGTGATCGGCGGGCCGTGGTCCTCGAAGCCGTGGCGCAGGTAGAGCCGGCGGCTGTCCTGCGAGCTCGCCTCGAGGTAGGCGATGGTGTGCTCGGCGTCGACCTTGGCGAGGGCCGCGCGAAGCAGCTGCCCGCCCCAGCCGCGGCCGCGTGCCTCGGGGGCGACGCCGATGAGCGCGAGGTACCAGTGGGGCTCGTGCGGACGGGCGGCCTGGAGCGCCCTGTCGATCCGGAGCATCCGGGTCGCCGGACGCGGGCCCGTCCCGACGACGGTCGGAAGCAGGCGCGCCTGCGTGCGCGGCGGGACCGCCGTGTGACCGGGCGCCTCCCAGCACGCGGCCGCGTCGAGCCGGTCGGTCGTCCACACGGTCTCGTGCGGCAGCCACAGATGCGTCGCGAAGGCGCGGAACGTCCGCTCGAGCACACCGGGGCGACGACGCGCGTCCGGCGCGATCCACGACCACACCGGGTCGTCGGCGAACGCGCGGGCGAGGGCGGAGCCGATCTCGGGGGCGACCGCCGCAGACGCGACGTCGACGTCGCTGAGGTCGGGGCGCGGGCGTACGTCCATGGGGACATCATCTCGGGCCACCGCGTCGCGCGGGAGATGTTGTGCCCCTCGTTGTCGGGCGGTGCGGCGCCGGAAGGCGTGGTCGCACGGACGGCGTCCCGACGGTCGCGGCGCCAGTCTCGAGCCGGGAGGACCCGACGATCATCGGCGGGGGCCGGGGCGCTCCGCCTACCTGCGCAGCGTCACCTTCCGCGAGACCGTGCGCCCGACCGTCCCGTTCTTCGCGGTGAACGAGATGGTGAGGGTCGCCGGGACGCGCTTCGAGCGACGCAGCCGGCTGCGGACACGCGTGCCGATGCGGATCCGGACGCGGGCCCGGCCTGCGCGGCGCACGCGGGTCGCCGCGCGCCCGAGCACGGTCGACCGGCCGAGCTTCAGCCTGCGCGCCGTTGCACGCGTCACGGTGAGGCGCGCGGAGACCCGTCCCGCGCGGGTCGCCCGGATCGTCACCGGCACGCCGGCCGACAGCTTGGCGATCCGAGGTGGCCGCACGGTCACAGCGGTGACGTAGCGCGGGCGGGACGTGGCCCGCGGCGTCGTGTCCTGCGCGGCCGCCGGAGGCGCAGTGGTCCCCGGGGCGGGCGCAGGTGCGGGAGCGGGGGGCGTCGGGACCGGGGCGGACGCCGGCGGGGCCGGTGGGGTCACCGGCTCGCCTCCGCCGGACCCTCCGCCGGCCGGATCGCCGCCGGACCCGTCGCCCGGGTCCACCGGGTCGGGGTCGGTGACGCCGGAGGTCGCGCCGACGGCGCGGCTGAGCACGAGGCGGGCGTTCGTCGACTCGATGAGCGGGTTCGTCATCAGCCCCGTCACCTGCCCGGCGGCGACGGCGGGCCCGCGGTTCGCCGTCACGATCATGTCGGCGAGGACGTCTTCGAGGGCCGCCGCGCGCTCGGTGATCCGTGCGACGACCGCCCCGCGCACGTTCGTCGGCGGGGGCGTTGCGAGCGCATCGGCGTAGAGCTTGCCCACCGCCTCGTCGGTCGCACCGCCGGGAACGGCGTCGCTGCCGTAGACGAGGCCCCGGAGCGAGCCGTCCGCGTTGAGGCCGCGCCACAGCCCGAACTCGGCGTAGGCCTCGAGCACGCCCTTCGCGGCGGTGAGCCGGCCGAGCGCGCCGCGCAGCGGCTGTGCGCCGAACTGGCCGAGGATGTGCGCGTACGTCGCCTTCTGCCGGTCGGTCAACGCGGCCCGCACGACGGACCCGAGGGCGTTGTCGGCGGGCGTGGGCACGGTCCTCGACGCCGTCTCCTCGAAGGTGCGCTTCCACGGCGTCCCGATGAACTGGTTCGTCCAGCGTTCCGACGCCTCGGCGAGCGGGTCGAGCGTCGTGCAGTCCGACGACGAGAAGCCCGTGCACCACAGGATGTCGGCGAACGTCCGCGACGTGCGCAGGACGACGGTCCACGTCGGGGACCCCGTCGTGCGGAACTCCGTGTTGAACTGCACCGTGAAGTCGGCGAAATGGTCGGTCTTCGAGCCGCTGCCCGAGA
>JBFIDS010000327.1:0-4561 GCA_041603715.1 Paraconexibacter sp.
GTCGGCCGCCCTCCTCGACGATCGCGAGCTTCTCCAAGGCGATCTCCTCGACCGTGTCCCCCAGCCACGCCTGGTGATCGAGCCCGACGCTCGTGAGCACCTGGACGTCGCTGGCGACCGCGTTCGTCGCGTCGAGCCGGCCGCCGAGACCTGTCTCGAGGACCTCTGCGTCCACCGCGGCCTCGGCGAACGCCCGCAGCGCGACGGCCGTGAGCACCTCGAACTGACCGGGCGGGTCCTCGAGCCGGCCGCACGCGGCCCGGACCGCGGCGACGTGCGCGGCGAACGTCGCCGGGCCCAGCGACTCGCCGGCGATCCGGATGCGGTCGGCGAAGGTCTCGACGTGCGGGCTCACGTAGGCGCCCGTCCACAGCCCGGCGCGGCTCAGCATCGCGGCGCACAGCAGCGTCGTCGAGGTCTTGCCGTTCGTCCCCGCGACGTGCACGATCGGCCGTGACGCTCCAGGGTCGGACAGGCCGAGCGCGCCGAGGAGCGTGCGCATCCGGTCGAGACCCGGACGGATCCCCGCGTTCTCGAGATCGAGCAGCCAGCGGTCGGCGTCCCTGGCCGCCGCCGCGCCTGCGGAGCCGTCCGGATCGTCCGGCGCGGGCCCCACGGCTACTCCGTTCCGAGCTCCGCGAGCTCGGCCTGCAGGCGCTCGAGCTTCTCGCGCTCGGCGGCGACGACGGCCTCCGGGGCCTTCGCGACGAAGCCCTCGTTGCCGAGCTTGCCCTCCGCGCGGGCGATCTCCTTGCGCAGGTCCCCGGCCCGGGCGTCGCGCTTGCGCGCGAGCTCGGCCGGGTCCACCAGCTCGGAGGCGAGGATCTCGATCGTCCCGCCGGGGACCGTGACCGTTCCGGCGACCTCGCCGTCGTCGGCCCACTCCAGGCGGGCGAGACGGGCGACGAGCGCGAGGGCCTCCTCCCCCATGTCGCTGCGCAGGCGCGCCGGGATGCTCGCGCCCGGCTTCACGCCTGCGGCGTCGCGCCAGCCCCGCAGCTCCTGCACGGAGGTGATGACGGCGGCGATCGCCTCCTCGGCGGCGGGGTCGCGAAGCGAGGGGTCGGCCGGCGTCGCCTGGGTCCCGGCGAGCAGCGTGTCGTCGGCCGCCGGGAGGTGCGACCACAGCTCCTCGGTGACGAACGGGATGAACGGATGGGCGGTGACGAGCGTCTCGCGGATGACGTGCACGAGCGTGGCCCCGAGGGCCGCGTCGACCTCGCGGCTCTTGATGAGCTCGAGGTACCAGTCGCACAGCTCGCCGTAGACGAAGTCGTAGAGGCCGAGCGCGGCCTTCGCGAAGTCGAACTCGTCCAGCAGCGACGCGGTCTCCTCCTGGAAGGCGGTGAGGCGCGAGAGGATCCAGCGATCCTCGACCCGATCGGGGACCGGCGCGCCGTCGCCGGGGTCGATCCCCGCGTTCGCCACGCGCAGGAGCACGAACCGCGACGCGTTGAACAGCTTGTTCGCGAGCTGCTGGCCCTGCTGGACGCGGTCCTCGCTGAACCGCACGTCCTGCGTCGAGCTCATCGCGAGCAGGCCGAAGCGCAGCGCGTCGGCGCCGTAGGCGGGGAACTCCCCCGGGTCGTGGGGTGGGTGGGCTCCGGTTCCCGCGAACACCGGGGGCCGCGGCCCGCCCGAGATGACGTCGAGCGGGTCGATCCCGGTGCCCAGCGACTTGCTCATCCTCCGCCCGTCGGGGGCCTGGATGACCGAGTGGACGTAGACGTCGGTGAACGGGACGTCCCCGGCGAACCGCAGGCCCATCATCACCATGCGCGCGACCCACAGGAAGAGGATGTCGCGTGCCGTCGAGAGCACGTCCGTGGGGTAGAACGCCCGCAGCTCCGGCGTGTCCTGCGGCCAGCCGAGCGTCGCGAACGGCCACAGCGCGGAGCTGAACCACGTGTCGAGGACGTCGGGGTCGCGTGTCCACCCCTCGCCCGGCGGGGGCTCCATGCCGACGTACGTCTCGCCCTCGCCGCCGCTCGCGGCGTCCCCGCGGTACCAGACGGGGATCTGGTGGCCCCACCACAGCTGGCGGCTCACGCACCACGGCCGGATGTTCTCGAGCCAGTCGACGTAGCGGCGCGACTGCGTCGGCGGGTGGATCCGCACGCGGCCGTCGCGCACGACGTCGATCGCGGGCGCTGCGAGCTCGTCCATCCGCATGAACCACTGCAGCGACACGAGCGGCTCGATGCGCTCTCCGGACCGGTGGCTGAACGGGACGGTGTGGACGTAGGGCTCGCTGCCCCGCAGGAGCCCCTGCTCCTGCAGCGTCGCGACGATCCGCTCGCGCGCCTCGAGCGCCGAGAGCCCCGCGTACTCGCCGGCGTCGGCGCTCATCCGCCCGTCCTCGCCGATGACGCTGAGCTCGTCGAGGCCATGCTTGCGGCCGATCTCGAAGTCGTTGGGGTCGTGGCCCGGGGTGATCTTCAGGCAACCGGTCCCGAAGTCGGTCTTCACGTACTCGTCGGCGATGATCGTGAGCTCCCGCCCGACGATCGGCAGGACGACGGTACGGCCGACGAGGTGGGCGAAGCGCTCGTCGTCGGGGTTCACCGCGACCGCGGTGTCGGCGAGCAGCGTCTCGGGGCGCACGGTCGCGACGACGACCTCACCGTCGCCGTCCGAGAGCGGGTAGGCGATCTCGTAGAGCGTGTCGGTGACCTCGCGGTCCTCCACCTCGAGGTCGCTGATCGCCGAGCGGCTGCCCGGGTCCCAGTTGACCATGTAGTTGTCGCGGTAGATGAGGCCCTGCTCGAACAGCTCGACGAAGACCTTGAGCACGGCGTCGTGGTAGGCGGCGTCGAGCGTGAAGCGCTCCTCGTCGTAGTCGCACGAGGCGCCCAGGCGCCTGAGCTGGCCGACGATCGTGCCGCCGTACTGCTCGCGCCACTCCCACACCCGGCGGGTGAACTCGTCGCGGCCGACCTCCTCGCGGCTCGTCCCCTCGCTCTTCAGCAGCTTCTCGACCTGCGTCTGCGTCGCGATCCCGGCGTGGTCGGTGCCGAGGATCCACTTCGCGCGCTTGCCCCGCATGCGGTGCCAGCGGATGAGCGTGTCCTGGATCGCACCGTTGAGCGCGTGGCCCATGTGGAGAGCGCCCGTCACGTTGGGCGGCGGGATCGCGATCGCGTAGTTGTCGGCCGCGGTCCCCTCCGGCTCCGGGTGGTGCAGCCCCGCCGCGAGCCAGCGCTCGGTGATGCGGGGCTCCGCCTCGGTGGGCTCGTAGCGGGTGCGGGCCTGGAGATCGCTCATCGAGCGCGGGAGTCTACGAACCCCCGCGGCTCCCGAGGTGGTCCCCAGGCCCGACGATGTCCGTGCGACCCTGCCTGCCCCCGACGGACGGACGTCCTCCCAGGGCCCCGGGTCAGCCGCGACGACGGCCGCGGCGCCGCGCGCCGCGCATGGCGAACGGCACGAGCTCGCGGCCGAGCGTGGCGAGGTCGAGCCGGCCGATGAGGAGCCGGACCTCCTCGCGCTCCTTCGCGCTCAGGTTCGCGGGGAGCCCCTTCGAGCGCTTGAGCAGCTGGGTGAGCCGGGCGCGATCGCCGGGCTCGAGCTGCTTCCAGTGCGCGTTGGCGGCGAGCGCCGCCTGCGCGACGATGAACCAGGGGACGGCGCGGACTCGCGCGAGCTTGGACATGGGGACGTGGCGGGGCGGGCTACGCGGACTCGGCGGCCGGCGGGGTGTCCTCGTCGGCCGGGGCGGCCTCGGTGACGAGCGTCGGCGCGCGGCCGGAGTCGATCGTCTCCTTCGTCACGACGCACTTCTTCACGTCGCGGCGCGAAGGCAGCTCGAACTGGACGTCCATGAGCGTCTCCTCGATGATCGAGCGCAGCCCGCGGGCGCCGGTCTCGCGCTCGAGCGCCTTGTCGGCGACCGCGATCAGGGCGTCGTCGGAGAAGACGAGCTCGATCCCGTCGAACGAGAAGAACCGCTGGAACTGCTTCACGAGCGCGTTGCGCGGCTCGGTGAGGATCGTGATGAGGTCGTCGCGGCTGAGCTGGTTGACGGCGCTCATGACCGGGAGGCGGCCGATGAACTCCGGGATGAGCCCGTAGTTGACGAGGTCCTCCGGGAGGCACTGGGAGAAGATGTCCCCGTCGACGATCTCCTCCTCGCGCTCCATCGAGGCGCCGAAGCCGATGCCCTTGTGGCCGATGCGCCGCTCGATGACCTTGTCGAGGTTCGCGAACGCGCCACCGCAGATGAAGAGGACGTTCGTCGTGTCGATCGACAGGAACTCCTGGTGGGGGTGCTTGCGGCCGCCCTGGGGCGGCACGGACGCCGTCGTCCCCTCGAGGATCTTCAGGAGGGCCTGCTGGACGCCCTCGCCCGAGACGTCGCGCGTGATCGACGGGTTGTCGGCCTTGCGCGCGATCTTGTCGACCTCGTCGATGTAGATGATCCCCGTCTCGGCCTTCTTGACGTCGTAGTCGGCGGCCTGGATGAGCTTGAGGAGGATGTTCTCGACGTCCTCGCCGACGTAGCCGGCCTCGGTCAGCGCGGTCGCGTCGGCGACGGCGAAGGGCACGTTGAGCTGGCGGGCGA
>JBFIDS010000328.1:0-4558 GCA_041603715.1 Paraconexibacter sp.
CGTCCTGCTCGTCGCCGCGCTGTGCTTCTCGGTCGCGCAGACGACGGTCCTCGCTGCGCTGCCGGAGATCGCGCGGCGCTTCGACGCCTCGACGGTGACGGCCTCGTGGACGGTGACGGCGTATCTGCTGTCGGCGTCGGTCGCGACGCCGCTCGCGGGCAAGCTCGGCGACGTCGTCGGCAAGGGCCGCGTCCTCGGCTGGGTGCTCGTCGTCTTCAGCGTGGGATCGGTCGTGTGCGCGGTCGCGCCGTCGATCGGGTGGCTCATCGCCGGGCGTGTGCTCCAGGGCGCTGCGGGCGGGGTCTTCCCGCTCGCGTTCGGGATCGTCCACGACGAGCTGCCGGCGGATCGCCGCGCGCTCGGCGTCGGTCTCGTCTCCGCGATGTTCGGCGCGGGCGCGGCGATCGGGCTGCCGCTCGCCGGAGTCGTGATCTCGCACGGCGAGCTCTCGTGGATCTTCTGGGGGATGCTCGTCGCGCTGCCCGGCGCGGTCGCGGCCTGGGTCGTCGTCCCCGCCTCGCCGTCACGCGCGCGACGGCGCGTCGACGTGACGGGCGCGCTGATGCTGTCGGCGGGCCTCCTCGTCACGCTGCTGGGGATCTCGCAGGCCAACCGCTGGGGATGGCAGAGCCTGCCGACCGCCGTGTGCCTGATCGGCGGAGTCGCGATCCTCGTCGCGTTCATCGCCGTCCAGTCCCGCACGGCGGACGCGCTCGTCGACATCCGCGTGCTGCGCCGCCGCACGGTCCTCGCCACGAACATCGCCGGCCTGTGCGCGGGGACCGCGATGTTCAGCGCGTTCGTCCTCATCCCGCAGTTCGCGCACGCGCCGGAATCGACCGGCTACGGCCTCGGTCTGTCGATCACCGACGCGGGGCTCGTCACGGTGCCGATGGTCGCGATGATGCTCCTCGCCGCTCCGCTCGCCTCGGCGGTCGGCGCGCGGATCGGGTTCCGGCTCGTGCTCGTGGCAGGCCTCGCCACCGGGGCCGCGGCGTTCCTGCTGCTCACGGTCTCGCACGGCTCGGTGATCGCCGTGCTCGCCGCGATGGTCGTGCTGGGGATCGGCATCGCGCTCGCGTTCGCCGGGATGTCCGTGCTCGTCATCGATGCGGTGCCCTCGCGGGACATCGGCATCGCAACGGGTATCAACACGATCATGCGCACGATCGGTGCGGCCTTCGGCACGGCCATCGTCACCGCGATCCTGGCGGCGGACCGCATCCCGCGCAGCGCGTTCCCGGCCGAGGACGCCTACGTCACGGCGTTCCTGTTCTCGGCGGCCGTCGCGATCGCCGGCGTCGCGGTCGCCTTGAGGGTCCCGCGGGGGTCGGTGGACGGATGTCCCCTTGTACCGGACGGTACATTGAGGGAACGTGCTGTAGGGATCTCCAGTACGGGTCCCACGCGTCGAAGGCTGCTGTATGTCCCACCGCAGATCATGCGGACTTGGAGAGGAGGGCGCGTCCCATGACCGCTCAGATCGCACGACCCCGAGCACCGCTTCCCCAGCGTGACCAGCCGACGACGGCGTCGCTCGGCTACCCCGAGGTCGTGAGCGCGTTCAGCGAGATCGCGCTCGCCATCAACGAGAAGACGGATCTCGACGCGCTGCTCCACCTCGTCGCGGAACGGATCTGCTCGCTGCTGGCGATCCGCCGCTGCAGCGTCTACCTCAAGTCGTCGGTGACCGGCGTCTACCGCGGGCAGGTCGCGCACGCCGACAACGACATCGACCTCGCGATCAAGCGGCTCACCGTCGGCATCGAGGCCGACGGCTTCACCCGGGAGATCCTCGAGACGCGCAAGCCCGTCCTCATCGTCAACGCGCAGTCCGACCCGCGTCCGGTGCGCTCGGCGATGCTCGCGTTCAACGTTCGCACGATGCTCGGCGTGCCGATGATGCTGCGCGGCGAGGTCATCGGGCTCCTGTTCCTCGACAACGAGGACCAGCCCCATGACTACACGCCGGAGCAGCAGGAGCTCAGCCAGACGTTCGCCAACCTCGCGGCGATCGCGATCTCCCAGGCCCAGCTCACGGCGGACCTCCGCACGACGCTCAGCACGGCCGCCCAGCAGAACGCGATGCTGCGCCGCGCCGCCGCGCTCGAGGACCGCCTGACGAACCTCGTCCTCGAGGGCGCCGACCTCAGCCAGATCGCGGCGGCGGTGACCGAGCTGACCGGCAAGCCGTGCGCGATCCACGACGCGCACTACCGGCGTCTCGCGCACGCCTCTCCCGGGGGGGACGCGGCGGTGCCGCGTGTCTTCGAGCCGGCCGCGCTCGAGGATCCCGCGGTCCGGGAGGCCCTGACCGGGCTCACCGCGCGGCGCCCGAGCGTCATCCCCGCGAGCTCCGTGGCCGGCATCCGCCAGCGCTGCCTCGTCGCGCTCGTGCGCGTGGGCAAGGACGACTGGGGCTACCTCGTGCTCGCGGAGTACCGCTCGCGCTTCGGCGCCCAGGACGCGATCGTCGCGCGACGGACCGCGACGATCATCGCGCTCGAGCTCAGCGGCAAGCGCCGTGCGGCAGAGGCCGACTCCCACGCGGTGGAGGTGCTCGTGCGCGACCTCCTCCACGGGTCCGACGAGGCGGGCTCGCTCGCCCGGCGGGCGGACTACCACGGCCTCGCGCTCAGCGAACCGCAGCACGTGGTGCTCCTGTGCCCGCGCGGGACCGGGAAGGCGCGGTGGGCCTCGAGCGCCCGTATCGCCGCCCTGCTCGCGGACGCCGCGCCGCAGCTCCGCGCTTTCGTCGCCGAGATCGACGACGACGCCGCGATCATCATCGAGCGCCCGCAGGCCGAGTCGACCCATGACGCCGACCAGGCGGTGAAGGCCATCGTCGAGGAGGTCGTGAATGCGCTCGCCCCCGACGGCTCGATCACCGCCGCGATCTCGGCGGTCTGCGAGAGCGCGACGGACTACCCGACCGCGCACGAGCAGACGCGTCAGGTGAGTCGCGGCATCGACACCTTCGGTGCCCCGGGGCGCGTGCACGTCCTCGCGACGGTCGACCTCGGGGCCGGGCGGCTCCTCCTGTCGGCGGCGAGCCGCAACGAGGCCGACCGCTTCGTCCGCGACACCCTCGGCGCGCTGCTCGACGACGACGACGCGCACGTCCAGGACCTCTTCACGACGCTGCAGGCGTTCTTCGACTGCTCGCGCAGCGTGCGGCGCTCGGCGGCGGCGCTCGGCGTCCACGAGAACACGATCCGCTACCGCCTGTCGCGGATCGAGGAGCTCACCGGCCTCGACATCGTGGGGGACGCAGATGTGCAACTCGCGGTGCAGCTCGCTCTGCTCATCCTGCGCCTGGAGGACCGTCTGTCGGTCTCTCCCGGCGACGATGTTGTGGCTTCCACCAACACCGGCTGAGCGACCGCGGAGGCGCCCGCGGAGCAGACCGTACAGTCGAGATCGTTCGGGTGGGTCAACGACGAAGGGCTTCGACTATGGGACGTTTTGACGGCAAGGTCGCGATCATCAGCGGCGGCGTGCAGGGCATCGGACAGGCGTGCGCCAAGCGCATGGCCTCTGAGGGCGCGAAGGTCGTGATCGCGGACCTCCAGGACGATTCTGCGACGCTCGACGCGATCACGTCCGCCGGCGGAGAGGCGACGCAGGTGCAGATGGACGTGCGCCAGCGCGACGACTGGAACCGTACCGTGCAGACGGCGCTCGACACCTACGGCACAGTCGACTGGCTCGGCAACGTCGCCGGCGTCGTCAACATGAAGTCCGAGGACAGCGTCGTCGGCCTCACCGACGAGGGCTGGGACTACGTCATCGACACCGACCTGCGCGGCGTGTGGCTCGGCATGCAGGCCGTCATCCCGCACATGCAGGAGAACGGCGGCGGAAAGATCGTGAACATCTCGAGCCTCGCGGCGCTCAAGGGGCTCGAGAACCTCGCCTCCTACTCGGCGGCAAAGGCGGGCGTCATCGGGCTCACGCAGCAGGCGGCGCTCAACTACGCGCCCGACAACATCCTCATCAACGCCATCTGCCCGGGCACGATCGACACTCCCATCCTCGCGGACATCACGCCCGAGATGAAGAAGCAGAACGAGAACTCCCACATGATCAAGCGCCTCGGGCGCCCGGAGGAGATCGCGGGCAAGATGGCCTACTTCTTCTCCGACGACGGGGACTTCTCGACCGGGCTCACGGAGTCCGTCGACGGCGGCTGGTCGATCAACGGTCGCAACTACTGATCGCGGCGCGCGCGGCGCGGGCGGATGATCCGTGCCTGCGCGCGTGAGCACCTCGTCGACGTGCGCGGTGATCGCGCGGGGGCGGGTGCGCCCCGTCGGCATCCTCAGAAGATCCTGATGAGCACGTTGAGGAGCAGGGTCAACGTGAGCGAGAGCAGGATCGAGGTGATCAGGCAGCCGGGGAACCCCCCGGCGAGGCGGAACCTCACCGGCCGGTGCGCGGCGGCGCGGGTCGTTGACGATCTCGGGACGGCGCTGTGGACATGAGGGACCTCGGGCAGAAGGGTGACGGGCCGCTTGTGCCCAAGCGCAGCGACGTCCAACCCTGGCCGCGTCGCGAC